>NZ_JBOKYU010000015.1:0-47027 GCF_051972735.1 Laedolimicola sp.
GGATTATTTAACACCTTACCTCAGCTACATTAAGAATAACAAGCGACTGTTTCGCACAGCAACAGAAAATGCGGCGGTGTTGGGGATGGATAAAAGCTATGATAGGATGTTCCGTCATGTGTTTACGCCGATTCTCGACCGCTACGGTGTACTACAGCAAGATCGACCTTATATCATGGCCTTTTATATTCGGGGACTAATGGCAATTATCTCAGAATGGCTCAAGAACGACTGCACCGATTCCATTACGTATGTTACAGGTGTGATTCAGCAGTGTGTAAAAATGCCACAAAGCGAAACAACGAACGCTGTTTGACAACTTCTAGTTTTTCAACTTGCCCTTTGAGAGAGAAGAAATCCTTTTCTCAAAGGGCTTTTTTATTTATACGGATATTCGCAAACTACAAGATAAAGCCAAAACTTCATATGCTCTAATGCGGCAGAGTATGGCGACAAGCTGATTTCTCTTTTTACTTGTGAATATTCAAGAAACAATGACAGGCTTGTTGTTGTCGCTAAGAAGATATCTGAGTAATGCAGGTGAAATTAACATTAAAAATACTTTTCTGACAAGTTTATATGGTGGAAAGTGTACTTTTTCGGACGTATAATATTAGTAGACGAGGAGGTGAAGTAAGTGTTGGCAGATAACCTGATATTTCTTCGTAATATCAAAGGACTGACGCAAGAACAGGTCGCAGAAGTGATAGGAATTTCCAGACAGTCCTATTCTAAATGGGAACAGGGAGAGACTTATCCTGATATTGATAAGTGTGACAAGCTTGCAAAATACTATGGTGTTACGATAGATTCACTTGTTCATCAGGACAATAAAGTTGATGATATAAAAATTGCTCCTGCCCCGATAGGTAAGCATTTATGGGGGACAGTCACTATCGGTAGCAAAGGTCAGATTGTAATACCGAAAGTGGCAAGGGAAACATTTGAACTAAATGAAGGCGACAGATTAGTTGTTCTCGGAGATGATACAGAAGGCATTGCTCTTGTTAAGGCAGATGTCTTTGAACAGCGAGTGCAAGAAGCATTAAAATTGAGTAGGCAAATGACAAATGAATGAAACGGAGGTGCATACAATGAAATGCCCTGAATGTGGTAAAGAGATGCGTGACGGATACTTGTTTTGCAGTAAGGATGGTGCTTTTAGCTTTGCAAATAAAGTACCGGGAATATTTGAAAATGCGAAAAATGCAGAGGGCTTTGTGAAAATCACAGAGCTTAAACCAAGTCATAGAACAAGGGTAGCTGCTTCCATTTGTGAAGAGTGCAAAACAGTTATATTTAAGTATTAAGCAGTCACAATTCAATAAAGAAATTATGAGATAGGGCTGCTGTAAATACAGCCCTTTCCTTTTATATCGCTATTCCAGCCAATACACCACTCTGGTTTGTCGTTCTATTTCATCACCACTATATGTACCGTACTTTTACTAATTCCAAACTTCTTCGCCGTCTGACGCACTGTCGCATTGTTTTCTATGATATAATTCGCAATGTTTACCGCGCGTTCTTCGATATAATCCTTCAAGGTTTTCCCCCATAAGAACGTTTTTTACATCTTATGAAGGGAGAACTGCGGTTATACCCTGCCGGAAACAGATTCTCTATAGAAGCAAAACCCGGTATTGAAACCATACCTCTTTTCAGGTATAATAAATTGGGTATAAGTCTGCAAAATGGGCAGACGTTTCTACCAACCGCCAAACTGGTTGACTACCCTATTGGTAGTCATTTTTTTATTTCAGGAGGTAACGGAAATGTATGATGTATTGATTGTAGGCGCAGGGCCGGGAGGCATCTTCACCGCATATGAATTATTGGAAAAAAGACCGGATTTACGGATTGCTGTTTTTGAAATGGGAAATGAATTAAAAAAACGTCACTGTCCCATTGACGGGGATAAAATCAAATCCTGTATTCACTGCAAAAACTGTTCTATTATGAGCGGCTTTGGCGGCGCAGGGGCATTCTCAGACGGAAAATACAATATCACCAACGATTTTGGCGGTACCTTGTATGAGTATATCGGGAAAAAATCCGCCCTGGAATTGATGGAATATGTAGATAAGATTAATCTGGCCTTCGGCGGCGAGGGCACAAAGCTGTATACCACTGCCGGTTCCAGTCTGAAAACCAGCTGTATGCAAAATGGCCTGCATCTTTTGGACGCTTCTGTCCGACACCTGGGAACGGATATTAACTATATCGTTCTGGAGCATTTATATGATCATCTGAAAAAGAACGTGGATTTTCATTTTAACTGCTTTATCAATAAGGTTGAAAAGCTGGAGCAGGGATATCGGATCTATCACGGAGATTCCTGTTATGAGGGAAAAGAATGTGTAATTTCCGCAGGACGGAGCGGCAGCAAATGGATGGAGCAGGTATGTCGTGATCTGAATATCCATACCAATTCCAACCGCGTGGATATCGGCGTGCGTGTGGAGCTTCCTGCCGGAATTTTCTCCCATCTGACAGACGAATTATACGAAAGCAAGATTGTGTACCGTACCTCCAAATACGAGGATCTGGTGCGTACCTTCTGTATGAATCCCAAGGGAGAAGTCGTAAACGAGAACACCAACGGAATTGTCACCGTAAACGGACACAGCTATGAGGATCCGGCCAAGCAGACCAATAATACCAACTTCGCGTTACTGGTCGCAAAGCATTTCTCAGAGCCCTTCAAGGATTCCAACGGATACGGAGAAAGTATCGCGAGATTAAGCAATATGCTGGGCGGCGGAGTCATTGTCCAGCGCTTCGGCGATCTGATCCGGGGCCGCAGAAGCACTCCGGAAAGAATCAGCGAATCCTTTACTGTGCCCACCTTGAACGCCGCGGCGGGAGACTTAAGTCTGGTTCTTCCGAAACGAATCCTGGACGGTATTATCGAAATGATTTACGCGTTGGATAAGATTGCGCCCGGAACCGCCAACGACGATACCCTGCTGTATGGCGTAGAAGTAAAGTTCTACAATATGGAGGTCGAGCTGGATCACAATCTTATGACCTGTCACGAGGGCTTATATATCATCGGCGACGGAAGCGGTATTACCCATTCCCTGTCCCACGCTTCCGCAAGCGGAGTCTACGTGGCCAGACAGATTGCCGCCAGATTATAAAATTTCCAATCATTCTGAGGTAGTAAATGAAAAAAAATCACGACGTAAGCGCCACGGCGCTGCATATCCTTGCCATGACGCTGATGCTGATGGATCATCTCTGGGCTACGCTTCTCCCGTCCCTGGACTGGCTGACCTGCGCCGGAAGACTGGCCTTTCCCATCTTTGCGTTTATGGCGGTAGAAGGATATTTTCACACCCACAGTTTTAAAAAATACGCCCAGCGTCTGCTGTTATTCGCGGTTCTCTCTGAGATCCCCTTTGATCTGATGTACGGCGGAACCTGGTTTTATCCGGTTCACCAGAACGTAATCTGGACGCTGCTTCTGGCTCTTCTCGGTGTCCGTCTGATGGAGACTGTACGCAAAAAGCAGAAAACCTGGCTGTACCTGCTTATGGCAGCCCTGGTCACGGTAATCTGGACGCTGCTGGGAACCCTGGGCATGGTTGACTACTATGGCGCAGGTATCCTGACGGTATTTATTTTCTATTTTTTCCGGGGACGGAAATGGTGGTGCCTGCTGGGACAGTTCCTTGCGCTTTACTGGGTCAATGTGGAGATGCTGGGTGGTCTGATGTATCCCATTCACCTGTTTGGGAACGAATTTGAGATCTGTCAGCAGGGACTGGCGCTGTTGGCGCTGATTCCTATCTGGCTATACCGCGGACGGCAGGGCTACCACAGCAAGCCCTTCCAGTATCTGTGCTATGGATTTTATCCGGTGCATATGTTGGCGCTGGCAACGATTCTTAATTATGTAAACCGCTAAGCAAAGGGGCTGCCGCACGAATTTAAGTTTCGTGCGGCAGCCCCTTTCTTATTTCTTATTCAACAATTCATACATTACTCCCATAATTACAAGAAAAAGCAGCAAATATAGAGGAAGTATCCGGATCGATATGTGATTTGCAAGCAGACCAAAGAAGGGTGGCATCAGACATATGCCGACATAGGCGCTTGCCATCTGGACTCCTATCATGGCCTGCGAACGTTCTGCTCCAAAATATTCCGGTGTAGAGTGGATAATACAGGGATATATAGGCGCGCAACCCAGACCAACCAGGGAAAATCCAATCAGGGACGCAAGATTTCCCAGGGGCAGCAGCATTACCAGAATTCCCATCAGTATCATACCCTCGCCCATACGAACCATCTGTTCATCCTTCCATTTCATGGCTATAAAACCGTTGATTCCACGTCCGACGGTAATCCCAATACAAAACATTCCGGCAAAGGAAGCAGCTGTTTTGGCGTCAATTCCTTTTGCAAGATTCAAGTAGCTGCTTGCCCAAAGCATCGTTGTCTGCTCGACAGCGCAATAGCAGAAGAAACAAAGCATGATTGCCTTTGCCCCCGGAATGGAAATAATTTCCCTGAAGGTGAGCGGTTTCCCACCCCTTGTTTCTTCTCCCGCAGGATTCTCTTCCTTCCACCTGGGGAGACTGACGATCAAAACTACAGTAAGTACAATCTGCAAAAGCGATATAACCCGATATCCCTTATTCCACGCGGCTCCGCCGGTAAGTACCGCTCCCATGATGTAGGGGCCCAGCGTCGTTCCCACTCCCCACATACAATGCAGCCAGCTCATATGCTTGCTGGCGTAATGCAGCGCCACATAATTATTCAGGGAAGCGTCGACGCTTCCTGCTCCCAGTCCATAGGGAATCGCCCATAAACACAGCTGGAGAAAGCTGTGGCTGACGGAAAAGCCCCACAGCGCCAGGGCGGTAATCCCCACACTCGCCGCCGTCACCTTACCCGTTCCAAAGCGTCTGGTGAGGCGATCGCTTTGCAGGCTGGACAAAATCGTTCCAAACGCAATGATCATGGAAATCATACCTGCGTAGGACACCGGAACCTGAAACTCCGGATACATATTCGGCCATGCCGAACCCAGCAGGGCGTCCGGCAGTCCCAGACTGATAAAAGAAAGATAGATAATACCCAATAAAAAACTCATATTTTATTTTTCTCCCAGGGGAATGATAGTACATTGTATACAACATTACAGCAGCATCCCCACCGTGTGTACCGCAAACGCCGCTATCCATGCGATGACGCACTGGAGAATCACAACTGCCACGGCCCATTTTCCGCCAAGCTCCCGCTTAATGGAAGCAATGGCTGCCACACAGGGCGTATAAAGCAGGCAGAAGGTCAAAAGGCTTACCGCTGCCAGCGGAGTCAGGGCATTCAGTAACGCTCCGGTTCCGCCAAACAGGATGGACAGGGTAGATACCACGCTCTCCTTGGCCAGGAAGCCCGTAATCAGTGCTGTGGAGATCCGCCAGTCGCCGAAGCCCATGGGCTTGAAGATCGGCGCAATCACACCGGCTACATGGGCCAGGATACTGTTCTGGGAATCCGTTACCTGGGTCAGATGCAGATCGAAGGTCTGCAGAAACCAGATTACCAGCGTCGCCATGAAGATAACGGTAAATGCACGCTGCAGGAAATCCTTTGCCTTATCCCATAAAAGATGTCCCACGTTCTTTGCGCCCGGAAGCCGGTAGTTGGGCAGCTCCATAACAAAGGGGACCGCCTCGCCGCTGAACATGGTGTGACGCAGCAGCAGCGCCATCAGGATTCCCATCACGATTCCGCCAAAATACAGGGCAATCATCACCAGAGCCGCTTTTCCCGGGAAAAAGGCCGCCGCAAAGAAGCCATAGATTGGAAGCTTCGCCGAGCAGCTCATAAAGGGCGTCAACAGAATGGTCATTTTCCGGTCACGCTCAGAGGGCAGGGTACGGCTGGCCATGACGCCCGGCACCGTACAGCCGAAGCCCACCAGCATAGGCACGATGCTTCGTCCGGACAGACCGATTTTACGCAGCAGCTTGTCCATAACGAAGGCTACGCGGGCCATATAACCGCTGTCCTCCAGCAGAGACAGGAAGAAAAACAGGGTGACAATGATCGGCAGAAAGCTCAACACACTGCCCACGCCGTTAAAGATACCATCGCTCACAAGAGAATGGATGACGTCGCTGGCACCGCCTACCGTCAGCCAGTGATCTACAGCGGTTCCAAGCGCAGTAATGCCCTGATCCAGCAGATCCGACAAAAATGCGCCGATGACACCGAAGGTCAGATAAAAGACCAGGCCCATAATTCCCACAAAGCAGGGAATGGCTGTATATTTGCCCGTCAGAATCCGGTCAATTTTGACGCTGCGCAGATGCTCCTTACTCTCGTGAGGCTTTACCACCGTCTCATCGCAGACACTCTCGATAAAATCAAAACGCATGTGGGCAATGGCCGCCGCCCGATCCAGGCCACGTTCGGTCTCCATCTGGGTTACGATATGCTCCAGCATCTCTTTTTCATTCTGATCCAGATGCAGCGCTTCCAGAATCAGCTTGTCGCCCTCTGCCAGCTTGGACGCCGCGAACCGCACCGGAATCTGCGCTTCCCTGGCGTGATCCTCGATCAGATGCATAATGGCGTGCAGGCAGCGATGTACCGCGCCGCCGTCCTCATTGGCGTCGCAATAGTCGATTTCCTGGGGGCGCTCCTGATATTTGGCCACATGGAGGGCATGAGACACCAGCTCGTCAATACCCTCATTTTTCGCGGCTGAAATGGGAACCACCGGGATACCCAGCATCTCCTCCATGCGGTTGATGAGAATGGAGCCTCCGTTTTCCCGGACCTCATCCATCATATTTAAAGCCAGAACCATGGGAATATCCAGCTCCATGAGCTGCATGGTCAGATACAGATTCCGCTCAATATTCGTGGCGTCCACGATATTGATGATTCCCTTCGGATGCTCATTCAGCACGAAATTTCGGGTTACAATCTCCTCACTGGAATAGGGGGACATGGAATAGATACCCGGTAAATCCGTCACCAGGGTATTTTCTTTTCCGCGGATAGCGCCATCCTTTCGGTCTACGGTAACGCCAGGGAAGTTACCCACATGTTGATTGGAACCGGTCAGCTGGTTGAACAGGGTGGTCTTTCCGCAGTTCTGATTGCCTGCCAGCGCAAAGGTCAGCAGCGTTCCCTCCGGAAGGGGATTTTCTGTCTCTTTAAAATGATACTTTCCACCTTCGCCGAGACCCGGATGATCGATAGCTTCCCGTTTTACTTTGGGCTTCTGTTCTTTCGCGTCCCGGATATTTTCAATCTCGATTTTCTCCGCGTCCGCCAGACGCAGGGTCAGCTCATAGCTGTGAATCCGAAGCTCCATGGGATCTCCCATGGGGGCCAGCTTCACCATGGTCACCTCGCCCTGGGGAATCAATCCCATATCCAGAAAATGCTGCCGCAGCTCTCCCTCTCCGCCTACTGAAACGACGGTGGCGGTCTTCCCGATCGGTAATTCTCTTAATGTCATACTCTGCCTCTTTTACTTTTATCTTATTGAGAAATATTATCATTTATCTTCTCCTGTAAAGGTATGACAGATGAGCGCATTTGTCAAGTTATTTATGACAAACTTCTGCATTTCCTGACACAAAAATAAGACGCCCCCGATATTCGGAAGCGCCTTACATTCTCTGACATTTTCTGCTTTATTTTACGACTGCCTGGTCTACCACATAATCCATGATCTTATCATACAGAATACTGTTTTCGACGTCCTCTTTGCCGTACTGCTCCTCAAAGGCCTCGCCGGACTCTGCGCCGTACTGGCTTGCCAGTTCCTCCAGGCCGCTCTGGTACTCCTCGTCGGATACGGTCATGTTCTCAGCCTTACCGATGGCGTCGATGGCCAGGGTGCAGCCGATCTGGAACCTTGCGTTCTCCTTCAGCTTCTCATCGGTCATGCCGCTGTTGCTCAGAAAATCATCCAGGCTCATACCAAAATAGGACGCGTACTGCTCATACTGCTGCTTCTGCGTGTCCACCAGCGCCTGTACATCTGAATCCGCATATTCAAACTCGGAATCATTTACAATGGCTTCCATCACGTAGTAAGCCTTATCGGAATCCTTCTGCTGCTGCAGGCTCTCCTTCGTGGCTGCCACATACTCGTCCACAGTCTCATAATCAGTGTTCTTCTGCACGAAGGCATCGTTCCACTCCGCATCCACCTGCTCCTCGATGGCATTGATCGTCACATCAAATACCACGTCCTGACCGGCCAGATCCGGGTTCGGCGTGTAAGTATCCGGGAAGGTCAGCGGAAGCTCGAAGCTGTCACCCACATTTTTACCAATCAGACCGTCCTCAAAGCCGTCGATGAAGGAGCCGGAACCAATCAGAAGATCATATCCGCCCTCACTGGAGGAACCGCCTTCGAAAGCCTCGCCGTCCTTCTTACCCACGAAATCGATATTGACCCAGTCGCCGTCCTCTACCGTTGTCTTGTCCAGCTTCTGATATTCCGGATAGGAAGCCAGCAGGTTATCGATCTCAGACTGCACCTCATCGTCGCTTACCTCCACGTTCTCCTTCGCAATCTCCACGCCCTTATAATTGCCAAGCTTTGTAATCTTACTGTCCGGATACTGTCCCGCAATGCCGGAAGCCGTACTGTCTGTACTGCTATTGTCTGCTTCTGCGTTCTTGCTTTTTCCACAGCCGCCGGTCAGTACCAGGGTACACACCAGTGCAGCCGTAATCCATTTCTTTCTCATTGTATATTCTCCTCTTATTCTTTGTCCGAATCCGAAGTCAAACTCCCCTCTGTCTATCTGAACACGGATACCGTTTTTCCTACCATATCATATTTTCTGCCCACGGGCAAGAAAAGGCTTCTTAAGCCTTTCTTAAATCCTTATAAAACCGGCGAAAACAGTCTGGAAAACTGTTCCTTGATCCGCACCAGACAAGAACGCTTTCCGTAGAGATATTCTGTCACCTGCGTGCAGACCTTCAGATCTTCCCGAAAAATCTCCTCCATCCGGCGGGCTATTCTGATACTGTAAATGACTGCGTTGACTTCGAAATTCAGCTTGAAGCTTCGGATATCCATATTAGCGGTGCCGTAGCAGCTGACCAGGCCGTCCACCACCATGCCCTTGGCGTGCAGAAAGCCGTTATCATACGTATAGCATTTGACCCCGGCTGCCAGCAGATCACCGATATAGGAGTAGGTCGCCCAGTACACAAAGGGATGATCAGGCTTACAGGGAATCATCACCCGCACATCCACGCCCGACATGGCCGCGATCCGCAGGGCGTCCAGCACTGCGTTATCCGGAATGAAATAAGGAGTCTGAATGTAGATACTCTTTCGGGCCTTGCTGATCATTTTCAGGTAGACGTTGCGGATATTCTGCCACTTGGAGTCCGGTCCGCTGGAAATAATCTGGATGGCTTCGCTGCCCGGCTTTTCCTCTGGCCGGTAAGTGAAATAGCTGTCACGGGCAAACAGATTCTGCTTTGTCGCGTAATTCCAGTCCAGAATGAACCGGATATGCAAAGCCAGCACCGCGCTTCCACGGATGCGCAGATGGGTGTCGCGCCAGTATCCGAATTTCGGCGACAGTCCGATATATTCCCGTCCGATATTGAAGCCCCCAACAAAGGCCGTTTTCCCATCAATTACTACGATTTTCCGATGATTTCGATAGTTTACACGAAGCTGCAGGCTTCCGAGAATAGCCGGAAAAAACTCGCCCACATGAATACCCAGAGATCGAATCCGCCTCCAGTCCGAGTGCTTCATACTCCGACAGCCCATGCTGTCATAGAGGATGCGGACTTCTACGCCTTCTTTTACTTTTCGCGCCAACAGTTCCTCAAAAGGCTTCCAGAGTTCGTCATTTCGGATAATATAGTACTGAATATGAATAAATTTCTCTGCCTTTTCAATCTCTTCATAGAGCGCCCGGAACTTCTCTTTGCCGTCGGTGTATATCTCCACATCGTTGTCCGCTGTGTAGACCGCGTCCGCCGCCTCCAGATTCATCAGTACTGTGTCCGAGAACTTCCGAAGACGCGGATCGCTGGGCGCGAACTCGTCCCGAAAGATGCTTTCCTCCTGCCCCCTTACCGCCGAACACATGGCGTCCTCGATTTCCTTTGTCCGGAACATCTGTCTCTTATGAAAATCATAACCGATAATAAAATACAGGAAGATGCCCAGAATCGGGATAAAATACAGCACCAGCAGCCAGGTCCACACGGTCTTCGGATCTCGGCGCTCGAAAAATACAATGACAATCGACAGTATAATATTAATAAAAATCAGATGCTCCATCCAGAAATTTGCCATCCGGATGAGAAACTGTCCCAGCCAAATCAGAATTTCCATACACTCATCTCCTGTTACGACTTTCCTGTCTTCAGGCTGTATTGAACTGTTACCTGCATTCTACCATTTTTCCTTGCACTTTACCATAAAAACTGCTATAATATCACTCATGTGAATGACCCAGGAGGAATAAGTTTATGTCAAAGCTTACCATCGCATTAATCGTGATTCTGCTGGTGCTGGTTGTGGCGCTGGTGGTTCTCTATTTTGTAGGAAGAAAAGCGCAGCGCCGTCAGATCGCCCAGAAGGAGCAGATGGACGCAGTAGCACAGACCGTCAGCATGCTGATCATCGACAAGAAAAAGCTGAGGCTGTCCCAGTCAGGCCTGCCGGAGCAGGTCATTGAGCAGACCCCGAAGCTTCTTCGCCGGAACAAGATGCCCATCGTTAAAGCCAAGGTTGGTCCCAGGATCATGACCCTTGCCTGCGACGCGCAGGTATTTGAACTGCTTCCGGTTAAAAAGGAAGTCAAGGTCGTAGTCAGCGGTATCTACATCACCGAGATTAAGAGCGCCCGCGGCGGACTGGAAGTGCCGGAGAAGAAGAAAAAAGGCTTCTTCAAGCGTCTGTTTAACAAGTAAATAATGCGAAAAGCAAAGCAGGAGTTCCGATTCAGAACTCCTGTTTTTTATGCTTCCGGCGTCTGGAGACTTAAGTTTCCCGCCTCCCGGGGCCGGATATTCATTTTAATATTGCATTCAGCCAGATGCTCATCATTGACCTCCAGCACATAATCCACCGCCACGTCAATGGCATCCTCCGTCTCTTCCACCTTTACATCTCTGGCCAGAATGCTAAGATCCAGAATTCCATAAGGCGTCTGATAACGGGTTAAAGTCTTCTTTCCCTTTTCAAATATCATCCGGGTATTCGTCAGTCCCCGCTTCATAACCTCCAGGGAATTGTCCCCAATTTTAATGGTGTTGCTGATATGACCGCTTAAGCCTTCCACAACCTCATCGTAGACCACGTAATGCTTGCCGTTCCGGTTATAATAATCCCCGGCTGTAACGACCTCCACATTACCGTCCTCTTCCTCTATCATATGAAGACCTGCAATACTCAGCAGAATCTCTTTTTTCACCTCTGATACACCTCTGTTTCTAATATTCCTCGATCGGAACCTGCTTCGCCGTTGTAATATCAATGGGCAGAATGGAATCCGCGAAGGTCCGGAACTTTTCCGCCTGATCACTGACAAAGAATTCATAGGGATTCTCCTCGATCTTACTGCCGCCGCAATTCTCTATATTCTCCCGTCTAAGAAGCTGCTTCAGCTCCATCGCCGTCTCATAGGCCGGGTTCACCAGCACCACATCCGGTCCCATAATGTCTGCCACCATGGAACGCAGAAGCGGATAATGGGTGCAGCCTAAAATCAGCGTATCAATCTTTCGTTCCTTCATTTCCTGCAGATAGCGCTCCGCCACTATACGGGTCACCGGATCCTTGCGCCAGCCCTCTTCCACCAGGGGTACAAACAGGGGACAGGCCTTTTCAAACACCTGTGCCTCAGGACGCAGGCTCTGTATGTATTTCTGATAAATATGACTTCCCACGGTAGCCGCCGTACCGATGACGCCGATATTACCGCCGATGCTCTCTCTGGCTGCCACGCGGGCTCCCGGACGCACCACGCCGATCACCGGGATATCCATCTCCTGCTGCAGTGCCTCCAGCGCGTAGGCGCTGGCTGTATTGCAGGCCACCACGATGACCTTCACGCCTCTGGTCTTCAGAAAGCGGGCAATCTGACAGGAATAGCGGATAATCGTCTTACCGCTTTTACTTCCATAGGGAACCCGCGCCGTATCTCCGAAGTACACGATCCGCTCCTCCGGAATCTGACGCATAATCTCCCGCGCCACCGTCAGGCCGCCGATTCCGGAATCGAAGACGCCGATGGGGGCCTCTCTTAAATCATTCATCTGTTTCTCCTATATAAGCCTCCGGCTCTTTCTGGTTCAAAAATGTGAGATATCGAAACCGGATCCGCACTTCTTTTTCCGCCGCCCCCGGCATACAGTAATCCGGGTACAGGCCGCCCCACCAGGCTGTCTGCTCTACGCGGACAGGCTTCGACTTCTGTACATATCCGGCGTACAGGCAGGTTCCCGCCGCTCCCAGAAGCAGCGATAAGATAAGCAATGCAAGCTCCCCATGCCTTCTGACATAAGTTTCGATATCTTTTTTCCATTTATTTTCAAGTATTTGTTTTATTATATTCATGGCTCCTCCTGAAAATCATTTTCCAGAGGATACCCTGTTTTTTGCTTTTTATGCGAAGCTTTTATGCCTTCTCCGCTTTCTTTTTCTCATTTTCCCGGATGGCGGCCAGAATTGCTTCTTTCTGGTTATCGATATGCTGTCCTACCATGGTACACACGGCTTCCTTATCACCGTTCCTGATATTCTCAAAGATGGCCTGATGCTCGCCGTCCAGCTTCTCATGGCTGTGCGTATCCTTTAAGTACTCCAGACGGTAACGGTACATCTGCTCCCGCAGATTGTTTAGAATACTGATCAGGCGTTGATTGTCCGTAGCCGCGTAAATGATATCGTGGAACTTCACGTCCGCCGCCGCCAGGCTGGTGTAATCGTCGGAATCCTTCAGCTTGCGGAATTCCTCACCGGCCTCGGCAAGCTCATCAAGAAGCTCCGGCGTAATCCGGTCGCAGGCGATCTCCGCCGCCATTACTTCCAGTGTGCGCCGCACCTCCAGCACATCCTTCAAATCCTTTTCCGTAATGCTGGCCACGATGGCTCCCCGTCTCGGAATCATCACAACCAGACCTTCCAGCTCCAGTTTCCTTATGGCCTCACGGATCGGCGTACGGCTTACGCCCAGACGGTCTGCCAGATGGATCTCCATCAGACGTTCGCCCGGTTCCAGCTCGCCTCTTAAAATCGCCTGCCGCAGGGTCTGAAATACCACATCCCGCAGCGGAAGATATTCATTCATAGTTGCGTTAATTTCCTGACTCATCAGCCATTCCTCCTGTTGTTATTATACGGTGTGGTCAGAAACAGCTGCTTCGCCAGGCGGCTTTTGCGAATGGCCGCCATCGCTCTGCGGGCCTGCATCCGATCTTCATAAATACCGAATACGGTGGGGCCGCTGCCGCTCATCAGGGCTACAGCCGCTCCGTTCTCTTCCATAGTCTCTTTCAGCTTTCCAATGACCGGGTAGGCGCTCGCGGTCACTGTTTCCAGTACATTGCCGTCCCGTAAGGCCTCTGCCATACCCCGGAGATCCTGCTTTTTCAGGGCGTCCAGAATGCCGTCGATATCCGGATGCTGCTCCGGTCTTAAATCATTGGCATGCAGGTTCTCATAGACATATTTGGTCGATACGCTGATACCTGGCTTGGCCACCAGAATGTTGCAGGGCGGCATGGGCGGTAAGGAAGTCAGCCTCTCTCCGATACCCTCAGCCAGGGCGGTTCCGCGCATGATACAATAGGGTACGTCGGCGCCGATCTTCACACCGCGCTCCATGAGCTGCTCCTGGGACAGGCCCAGACCGTACATGCGGTTCAGGCCGTAGAGAACAGCCGCCGCGTCGGAGCTTCCGCCTGCCATACCTGCTGCTACCGGGATATATTTCTTCAAATCAATGGAAAGTCCGCCCGGAATGTCAAACTCCTCAAATAGCAGATTCGCAGCCTTATATACCAGATTATTTTCATTGGCGGGCAGATAGTAGAGATTCGTTCTGACCCGGATTCCTTCTTTGTCCTGCTTCACCAGCGCAAGACGATCAAAAATACGCACTGTCTGCATAATCATCCGTACGTCGTGATATCCGTCTTCCCTTTTCCGGAGCACGTCCAGGCCCAGATTGATCTTTGCCAGTGCTTTTAACTGCATCTTATCCATAGTATTGTACTTCCTGTGTTTTTTGTATACACAGTATAGCAAAAATGGGGGTAAAATGCAAGAAATCTTTACCCCCATCTCTTTCCATTTTCTTGTATTTCGTAACTGTTCAGTACCTGACCAGTTACGAATGCAAAATCCATGGAAATCGGCTTCGCCGATGGGATTTTGCACTCCCAAATCATGTTCATACGCCCTCAGCAGCTAGTGCTTCGGGCTGTTCTGAATAGTTACCGCACTTCTTTTATCAGAATCAGCTTCTTTCCGGGCCGGATCTCCTCCGGCGCGCAGCCGTTGATTTCACAGATGCGCTCTCCCGTGCTGCGACAGCTTTTCGCGATCTCCCATAGCGTATCGCCGGGCTGTACCGCATAAAGCACAAAAGCAGGCAGCGCTTTCAGAGCCGTCAGATCCAGCGGCTCCTCTGTCACGGACACCACATGCTCCGCCCGCTCCTTTGCCAGCACCAGGATCTGCAGCAGTACCACACCCTTCACATCCATCTCCGTCCCGCTGACCATATCCACCGCAAGCTGGTCGAGGATAGCATCCAGATACCAGACGCTGTCCTTTGTCATGCCCGGCACCTCGATAAGCTGCTCAAATGGAATCGCTTCTTTCCGACATAGAATCGGATGGCTGTCATCCGAGGTGATGTAAAGCACTTCCACCTGTACGGCGCCTTCTACCCGAAGTCCCTGCTCCACAGCCGTACAGTCATCCAGCTTCACCTCCCCGCTGCTGTGACAAATCTGCAGAATCTGCATATCCGTCTGCTCCGTGGTCATCCTGCCCGATACCCGGCACCTGGAAGCACTGTTAATCAGAAGGCGCTCGTAGTCCGTCTCCGCCTTTTCCGGAATCAGCTCTTTTTTCAGGCTGTATACATCAGCCACCAGATCGACGCCTTCCTCCTCATACATGCGGATATCCAGGTTCAACACCGCGTCCACATGAAGCACCCGCAGCTCACCGTCGTAATCCGGCTTCACCTCCAGCTCCGCCCCTGCCAGCACAGCTCCCAGACTGGCCGCAATGCCCTCCCTGCTGCCATGAACATCAATATGGCTGTTAAAGGGAACGCTCTGCTCCAGCCATCCGGTTTTCTGCTCCGTTTCCTCGCTCTCATAGAGTACGAATACCCCCAGCTCACCCTTGATCAGGATTTCATCCTCACCGGGTCGAAGCTCCATGCCGCGTAAGGCCACGTCCTGCCAGATGAGTTCCCGGATATTGGGCTTATTGGCCGGAAGAATGATTTCATCCTTAATGCGGCAGGTATCTTTCTTCTGCACCGTCAGAGCCGCAGCCGTCCGGTGCTCGGTCCGGATTTCCGCCTGTTCCCCGCCCTCCAGGGCTGTGGTCAGGGCTTCCTCCGCCAGCTCCTCCACAGTCAACTCCAGGGTTCCCACAGCCTTGATTCCCATTTTCCGGGAATTGATGAGAACTGCAAAGAGATCCTCCAGGATGCCGTTCAGCTTCAGGCTGTCGCCGTCTTTCGCCCCCTCCACATTCATATTTTCCTCAAATGGAATCTGTCCTTTGACGCTATGTAGACCACCCTCATCTGAATCGTCAAGATAAAGGACATAAAAACGCAGATTTCCGCGTATCAGCGCCCGGCCATTTTCCACCCGGACTTCCCCGATCTCCAGATCGCCTTTCTCCTGTACAATCATACTCACATCCGGCATGGTCTCCGGAATATTATAATCATCGTCCAGCGTCATCTGACTGACCGCTTTTCCCTTCTGTCTGGTCATACGGATGGTTCTGCGGACAAGCTCCATAAATTTCTGCCTCCTTATTTTCCTTTTATCTAATCTATGCCCGGTTTTACTGAAATACCACCGGTTTATCCAGATAAGCGATTCGCACCGTAAGATACGGAAAGCTTTTCTCCTTCCCGGCTCCTTCCTCCGGTCCCGGACCGATGAGACTGGTGTCGAAATAGATGGCATTTTCCGTCAGGTACAGGTCATTTACTGCGATGCTGTAGCCGCCGGTCTCCTGCTGTCCGTATCCCACGCACAGATACAGCCCGTCGTTTTCCTCATAAGTCAGTTTAAAGCTTTCGGTTTTCTTTTCCTCCAGAATATCGTAAAGTTCATCCGGCAGCTCCCGTCCCGATACGATGGTGTAATCCAGATCGGAAAGCTTTTTTGTGGCATTGGTCTGCATTTTACAGCCGATAAAGCTTAAGGAAAGCAACAGCATAAAACTTGCCGCTATCATCCGTTTTCCTGTCATTTTCTTTTTACCGCCTCCCTGTCTTTATCTATATCTATGGCGCCCGGGCACGTCCCATTCCCTTTTCTGTCCCGCCTGTGCCTTCCCGGCGACTGATATTTTAGGGAAATCCCCCGTAATCCTTGTTTTTTCATGGCTTTTTTATTATAATAGCGGAAGGTGAAGCTTCACCCCAAGGAGGAGAATTATGCGTTTAAAAATGACTACCGCCGAGGATCCGACCAATTACCGGTACAGCGGCGTTCTGGCACACCCAACTTCCTTCCCGTCCCCCTACGGAATCGGTGATTTTGGAAAGGGCGCCTATGATTTCATAGATTTTCTGGCCGAGAGCGGGCAACATCTGTGGCAGATTCTGCCCATGGTACCCATCACCTCATTCGGCAACTCACCCTATCAGGGCTATTCCGTGTTTGCGGGCGAACCGCTTCTCATCAGCCCTGAGCTGCTTCTGAAGGCCGGACTACTGGATCAGGGCGACCTGCAGAATATTCCGAATTTCGACCCGGGTCGGGTGGATTATGACCGGGTACGCGAATACAAGTATCCCCTTTATAAGAAGGCCTTTGAGTGCTTCGAAAAGTCTGAGGATTCGGATCTTCAGAAAAACTACGATGAATTCTGCCAGAAAAATGAGGACTGGCTCGCCGATTACTGCCTCTACATGGCCCTGAAGGAGGAGCAGGACAATCTCCCCTGGACCAAATGGCCTGAGGCCCTGCGGAATCTGGATAAGCAGAACCGGGCATTCTGGGAGGAGAAACTGAAAATGGGCATCCATTATCAGGCTTTCCTGCAGTTTATGTTCGATACCCAGTGGTATGCGCTGAAAAAATATGCCAACGACAAAGGCATTGCCATCGTAGGCGATATTCCCATCTTCGTATCCCCCGACGGCGCCGACGTATGGGCCAACCGGAAGCTGTTCCAGGTGGATACCAAGGGTTATCCGTCCGCAGTGGCAGGCGTTCCGCCCGACTATTTCAGCGCTACCGGCCAGAAGTGGGGCAATCCGCTCTACGACTGGAAGGAACATAAAAAAGAGGGCTACCGTTGGTGGATCGACCGGGTAAAGCATCAGCTTGACCAGGTGGATTATGTACGCATCGACCATTTCCGGGGCTTCGAGGCCTATTGGGAGGTTCCGGTGGACGCTGAGACAGCCATGACCGGCGAGTGGAAAAAGGGACCGGGCGCGGATCTGTTTCTGGCCATCCAGAAAGAGCTGGGCGACGACCTTCCCATTTTCGCAGAGGATCTGGGCCTGATTACGCCCGAAGTGGTAGCGCTTCGCGACCAGTTTAACTTCCCCGGAATGCGGATTCTGCAGTTCGCCTTTGAGGGCGGCGAGAGTACTTTCCTGCCCCACCAGTTCGATACCCGCAACTGCATCTGCTACACTGGAACCCATGATAATGACACCACCGTGGGCTGGTATCAGCACACATCCGAATATGCCCGTGACAAGGTACGCCGCTATATGAACACCGACGCTTCCAGCGTCAGCTGGGATTTCATCCGGATCTGCCTGGGCACCGTTGCCCGCTACGCCATTTTCCCGGTACAGGATCTTCTAAAGGTGGGCAGCGACTGTCGCATGAACACGCCGGGAACTGCAGAACACAACTGGGAATGGCGTTTCCGCGAAGGCGAACTGAACCCCGGCATGGCCGGCGGACTGCGCCAGATGACGGAATTGTTCGGACGATAGGAGGCTGCCATGATACGTTTAATACTTGTAGCAATTGTGCTTTTTGGCTTTCTGATTCTTGGAATTCCGCTTCTGCTCATTGAGTGGGTAATTGGAAAATTTAATCAGAAATGGAAGGACTACAGTTCTCTTCGCCTGGTGCAGGGTGCGTTTAAGCTAATCATGTTCATGACCGGCGTAAAGCTCACAGTCATCGGCGAAGAAAATGTGCCAAAGGACAAAGCGGTGCTCTATGTGGGCAACCACCGCAGCTATTTCGACGTGGTGATGACCTACGCCCGCTGTCCGGGGCTTACCGGCTATGTGGCCAAAATCGAAATGCTGCGCTATCCGCTCTTACGGGACTGGATGAAGAATCTCTACTGCCTGTTCCTGGATCGGGATGACATTAAGGCCGGACTGAAAACGATTCTCAAGGGAATAGAATACATTAAAAATGGAATCTCCATCTGCATTTTCCCGGAGGGAACAAGAAATCACCACGATGAGCTGCTTCCCTTTAAGGAAGGCAGCATGAAGATGGCTGAGAAGACCGGCTGTCCGATTATTCCCATGGCCATTACCAATTCCGCGGAGATTTTCGAGGATCACATCCCGTTTATCCACCGTTGTCATGTGATTCTGGAGTACGGCGAGCCGATTCTGGTCTCCGAGCTCTCCAAAGAAGAGAAAAAATTCCTGGGTGCTTATACCCAGCAGAAGATTCAGACAATGTTGGATAAGAATAAGGCATTGTTATAATTAGGAGGATATTATGAAAATCGTAGTTTTAGCCGGAGGAACCAGCACCGAGCGTGATGTATCCCTGATTTCCGGAAGCAATATTTACCGCGCACTGAAAAAGAAAGGCCATGATGCCATTCTGGTTGATCTGTATCTGGGCTATGAAGGTGACCTGGCTATCAATGAAGATATTTTTAAGGCAAATGTGGAATGGGATAAGGATGTAACCGCCATCTCTGCAGAACAGCCGGATCTGTCTCATCTGAAGGAGCTCCGCAAGGACGGCGGCAAGAGCCTGTTCGGTCCCAATGTGCTGGCGCTCTGCGATATGGCTGACATTGTATTTCTGGGACTTCACGGAGCCAACGGCGAAGATGGCCGCGTACAAGCCACCTTCGATCTGATGGGCATTCCCTATACCGGAACCGATTATCTGAGCAGCGCTATCGCCATGGATAAGAGCCTGTCCAAGCAGATGTTCCGTGCGGCAGGAATCCCGACCCCGAAGGGAATCACCGCTAAGAACGGTCAGAAGATTGACCCGTCCACTGTCCCCTATCCCTGCATGGTAAAGACCACCTGCGGTGGATCCAGCGTGGGAACCTACCGGGTGGAGAAGCCCGAGGAGCTGCAGAAGGCTCTTGACGATGCTTATTCCTTCGGCGACGACGTCATCATTGAACAGTTCGTCTCCGGCCGCGAGTTCTCTGTGGGCGTAGTAGACGGCAAGGCTTACCCGATTATCGAGATTGCGCCGATTCACGGCTTCTATGATTATAAAAACAAATACCAGGCCGGAAGTACCATCGAGACCTGCCCGGCAGATCTGCCCAAAGAGCTGACTCAGAAAATGCAGCACTACGCAGAGATGGTATTTGAAGCACTTGGCATGCGCTCCTATGCCCGCATGGACTTCATGCTGGATACAGAAACCCTAGAAATGTACTGCCTGGAAGCCAACACGCTGCCGGGTATGACGCCCACCAGCCTGCTACCCCAGGAGGCTGCTGCTTTGGGCATGTCCTTCGAGGATCTGTGCGAAAAGCTGATTCAGGTTTCCCTGAAAAATCAAGAGGTATAAATGATGAAGCATATGTCTTTAGCAGAAATTGCAACAGCCTGCGGCGGTACCTATGTGGGCGATGACAGCTTAAAAACTGTCGAGGTAAACGGCGTGGTCATTGACAGCCGCAAAGTAGAGCCCGGCTATCTCTTCGTGGCCGTAAAAGGCGAGCGGGTTGACGGCCATACCTTCATTCCGTCCGTCTTCGACAAGGGCGCAGCCTGCGTCCTCTGTGAGGACGCGCCGGAGCAGCCTGCCGGACCCTATATCCAGGTTTCTTCCACACTGGAAGCCATCAAGGCCATCGCAGCCTGCTACCGCAGCACTCTGACCATTCCGGTGGTGGGGATCTCCGGCAGCGTAGGCAAGACCAGCACAAAAGAAATGATTGCCTCGATTCTCGGACAGCATTTTCACGTACTGAAGACCGAAGGCAATTTCAATAACGAAATCGGCCTGCCGCTGACCATCTTCCGCATCCGAGAAGAACACGAAGCGGCAGTCCTGGAAATGGGAATCAGCGACTTTGGAGAAATGACTACGCTTGCCAGCATGGCAAAGCCGACTGTCTGCGTTCTCACCAATATCGGTCTCTGCCACCTGGAAAACCTGAAAACCCGGGACGGAATCCTGAAGGCTAAAACCGAAATGTTCGACCAGGCCATGCCAGGCGCGCAGATCATTGTAAATGGCGACGACGATAAACTTATCACACTAAAAAGCCGAACCCCGCAGCCGACCTTCTTCGGCCTGGATCCTTCTCTGGATCTCTACGCCGAAAACGTGGAAAACTTAGGGCTGGCCGGTAGCCGCTGCGACTTCGTAACCAAAGCAGGCCGCTTCACCGCCACCATTCCGATACCCGGCCACCACATGGTCTACAACGCCCTGGCCGGCACAGCCGTAGGTCTGGCGCTGGGTCTGACCCTGGACGAGATCCGGGCCGGAATCGAGACTCTGAAGCCCGTCAGCGGTCGAAACCATCTGATCCATACGGACAAATGGGATATCCTCGACGACTGTTATAACGCCAACCCAGTCTCCATGGCCGCGTCCCTGGACGTGCTGACCAACGCACTGGGCCGTAAAGTAGCAATCCTCGGCGATATGGGCGAGCTGGGTGAAAACGAAAAGCTACTCCATTACAACGTAGGCTGCCACGCCGCCGACAACCAGATCGACGCCATCTTCGCCGTAGGCGAGCTGTCCAAAGAGCTAGTAAAAGGCGTACATGCAAAAGATCCGGACGGTAAGCTTATCTGTAAACACTTTGATACAAAAGAGGCTCTCTTCGAGGCGCTGCCGCTGCTGCTGATGCAGGGTGACTCCATTCTGGTAAAAGCTTCCCATTTCATGGAGTTCCCGGAGATCGTAAAGTGGCTCGAAGATCACGGCAACTAAGACAGCCGGAGACCAAGCGAAAATTTTCCACACACAAGTATACTATTGAGAACCAGGGCAGGGACTTTGTAGTTCTCCAGTGTCCGATAAACGCTGTACACCGGAAAACAACAAAGCCCCTGCCCGTCCGTCTTCACATACCATTATTTAATTATTGCCCCCGCAACAGATCATTCGCCACCGGCCTGTAAAACTCCCTCTGAAAGGTATCAAAATCATACCCCTTCCCCAGCAGCCACATCAGCTTCGCCACCAGCGCCTCCGTCGTCATATCATAAGCCTGCAACAGATGATAGCGCGACATCGCCTTAAAGCCCACCTCGTAGAGCTCCACATCACTGCCCTCCAGCATAACCTGCGTCGCAATCACCACAATACAATTTTTCCGTGTCAGGCTTTCCAGCTTATCCAGAAAATTCCGCTCATCCGCAAAGGGAATGCCGCCTACGCCGTAACTCTCAATGATAACCGCATCATAATTATCCCCAATGTAATCCAGAATATCCGGTTTGATACCCGGTACCAGCTTCAATAAGAAAACCTTCGGTGCCAGCTTCTGTGAGAAGCTGACCGGCTTATCTTCGCCCTTCAGCTCCACGTAACGCACCACCCGGTCATTGTCCACGAAAGCCGCTATCGGGTAGTTGATGCTGTCAAAGGCATTGAAGCTCTTAGACCGGACCTTACGGGCCCTGGTCCCCAGAATCACTTCGCCGTTAAATACCAGATAGACACCATTGACATTTTCCTCGCAGGCAAAGCGGAAGCTGTCCCTCAAATTCTTGCGCGCATCGGTGATGGTTTTCACCAGCGGTTTTTGAGAACCTGTGATCACGATGGGCTTATGCGGATTCTGAATCATGTAGGACAGAGCCGCAGCCGTATATGCCATGGTATCCGTCCCGTGTGTGATTACAAAACCATCATAATTGTCAAAGTTTTCTTCTACAGCCTTTTCAATCATCTGCCAGTGCTCCGGCTGAATATTGGTGCTGTCCACGTTCAGCAACGGAAGAATCTCAATCTCGCAGAAATCCGTGATCTCCGCAAGACTTTTCCGGAGATCTTCCGGGGTAATCCCCGGGCGGAGACCCTCGTCCGTATCTACCGACGCAATAGTTCCGCCTGTCAGAATCAGTAATATTCGTTTCATTAAAATTATCCCTTTCTTCTACTATAAAAACCCCTCTACATAAGCCTGTGATTTCGTTTGTATATATGTATATCACATGTATATCACAGAAATACATAATGGTCAATAGGTTTTCTGAAATTTTCCGTTCTCCCATTGATACTTGTCTGAAATACCTTTATAATAAATTTAAATTCATCTGTTTATTAAAGAATTTAGGAGAAGTAGAGCTATGGCATTGACTTTGAATCAGAAAAATCTTTCCGCCACGGAGACGATTCTGGAACAGCTTCGAAATGACATTAATAATTTTGTTTATGACGAGCATTTTATTACAGAAGCAGAAGTTTCCGCACACTTTCAGGTAAGTCGGACCCCTGCAAGGGAAGCATTAAATACCCTGTGCCAGGAAGGAATCCTCGATAAGATTCCAAGAAAGGGCTATCTCATCCGCAAGCTTTCGTTCTCCGAGCTGCAGCAGCTCTGCCAGTACCGCTCCATTCTGGAATGCGGGGCCGTGGAATACGCGATACGATTTGCTTCCGACTCTGAACTGGACAAAATCTCTGAACTGGCCAATCAGAAAATCGATCCGGACGATCCGGATTTCTATAACCAATATCATGCGCTGAACCTGACTTTTCATCTTTCTATCGCCAGGCTCACAAAAAATGTATATCTCATCTCCGCCCTTGAAAATGTATTTAACCGGCTTCGCAGAGATCTCCTGATAGACGGACGTTCTAATCTGGAGAATTCTCTCGATATGCATATTCAGCTTGCGGCTGCCATGAAGAAACGGGATCTGGAACAGGCGCATCGTATCACCGCCGACCAGATCGATTTTGTAGAAAAACGACTTTATCTGCATTGAACCTCCATTCTGTCATCTCATCTCTAAAATGTAATTATTTTATATTTTCGAAAGTGCATGAGTATAAAAAAGAATGTGCCGTTGGCACATTCTCGCGCCGAGGCGCGGTTGCTTCAGCAACCATCTACCACTGCGCCGAGTGCGATAATATTTTTTATACTCTTTTACTGCACGAACCCATCCTGCACAATATCCTGAATCACCTCGGTGGGAATCACAAATTCCACGCTGCCCATGCTCATGGGAGCCACTTCTCCTTCGTCAAATACGATAACCAGCCTGCCCTCCTCGTTGATGTAGAAGGTGGTGTCCGCTGTAACAGACTTGAAATCCCATTCCGGAATATCGCTGTCCAGCCAGTAAGTGACATTCTCATCGGCAGCCATCTGCTCCTTCATCTGCTCCTTAATATTCGCTGTAATCGGATCGATGAAGTTGGTGCCTTTTTTGAAGATACCGCTTAAGTTAATCATCTTACCGGTCTGCTTGTCGATATGGTATATTTTTACTGTTTCTTCGCCGCTGGCCATGACTACCAGCTTGTCAAAGCGGATAGAGAAAAGGCGGTCCGAATCGGTAATCACCTGATAATCCAGATCCACTGCCTGATATCCCTGGCCATCTGCGGCCTCCACGTCTGCCTGATACTGGGCAATGATCTCGTCGGTGTATTCCTGGATGCTCTGGTTGATGGCGTTGGTGCTTTCCTGATTGACGGTGCCGTCTTCATTTTTCACCTCTACCTCCGGCACCTTAACGTCGGCGTACATCTGATTGGTGCTGTCCTGATATTCCCGGAAGGTGACAACCTCCGCGATAGCTCCGATGACCGGTATTTTCGCCATGGCGTGGGCGATGCTTGCTCCGGAATTGGCCATAACTGTGATGGCGAGCAGTGCGGCTGCGGTCGCTCCTCCGACGGTTTTTGCAAAGGTAATCATTTTATTATTTTTCTTTTTCATGGGCTTCTTCCTTTCTATGGCGGTCTGTCGTTCCGTTTCCATATCTTTTTTTGCTTCCCGGATGCCTGTCTCTACGCGCTGTCTCAGCTCTGCGGGAATGAAAGTCTCATGGTATTCCTGATTCATTTTATCTAACCTCTCATCCTTCATAGCGCAGCTCTCCTTCCGTTAATTGAACCCGGAGCTTCTTCAGGCTCCGATACAATATGGTTTTGACGGTATTCGTATTTTCGTGCAGAATACGGGCGATGTCGTCCAGCTTCTGATCTTCGAAAAACCTTAAGATCACCACTGCTTTTTCCCGCTCATCCAGAATTTTCAAGGCCTCCAGGGTATCGAAGTCCTGATAGGTATCCTCTTTGCCGGTCTCGCCTGCCGCATCAAGTTCTGTCTCATTTTTCCGGCTGCGGATGTAATCCACGGCTGTATTCATCACAATGCGCCAGAGCCAGGTGCGGATGTAGCTCTCCTGCTGTACCTTGGACGCATTTTTTATGGCTTTATATACACTTTCCTGTACGATGTCCAGGGCGTCTTCTTCGTTTCTTACGTAAGTGTAGGCCAGCCGGTACATGGCTTCGTAGCTGTCCAGGATCTGGTCTTCCACTTTTTGCTGTAAAGACGGTGTGTTCATCTTTCGTTACGCTCTCCTTCTTATTTCTTCACTTCTATCTATTAGACGGCACGCTTTTATAAAAAGTTTTGAGAATTTTATCTTTTTCATTTTCTGCTATAAAAATTACCCTGAAGAAAAGCCTGTGTCAACCGGCATTTTCTGTCAAGGTAATTTCAAATTCTCTCTATCGCTTTTAGAAGCTGTGTCCGCCTCCGGAGCTGCCTCCGGAATCGCCTCCTCCGGAACTGCCTCCTCCGCCGCTGAAGCCGCCACCGCCGCCGGATCCAGAGCTTTCGGATTCGGTATAGGTGTAGGTGCGTATACACTCTTTCGTGGTCTTCAGGGTGAATTTATTGGTTTCGAAGGGCTTCACGTTCCATTTTTCTTTGCTCGCCGTCATGCTCCGCGATATGCGCAGGTACAGATAATTGATCAGAAAGCCCAGGATAATCGCCAGGAACAGGTTGTTGATACGCTGCATGGGCCGCCGGATACTGCTGCCGGTGAGAAGACTCTGACACTGCTCGAAGGCTCCGATGGCGCAGTCATCGTAGCGTCTGGCACTGGCCAGGCGGTAGATATTATCCGTAATGGAGTTGGCGTCCCGGTTGCGAATAATGTGGCGGGTGGGGCCGGTACAGTACAGATAGATTTCCCGGTTATACATGTCGATGGCGAACATGACCACCGGCGCTTTCTTGGAGCTGCCATAGTAACCCGCGCAGATCTTCTCGCAGACCGTCGCCGTGTCGGAAGCTTCATATTCGTCCGTGGTATAGAAAATGACGTTAGCGTACTCGGAGATAGGCTCCATACTGGCCAGAACCGCCTCCTTTTCGTCGTCTCCCACCAATTCTGCCTTGTCCCGGTAAATGACGTCGTAACCCAGGCCGTCATAATATTCCGGCTCGTCGGGATTACGGGTGGAGCCGGTACCGTCTGTAGCTGTTAAGGATGGGATCTGCTTTTCTGTCACCTCTGCCTTAGACGTCTGCGCCTGTTTCACAGCTGTTTCCGCCGAAATTCTTTCCACGAAAAAACTGCCCAGACCGACGCCCAAAATCACCGCGCACACAATCCCTGTTTTACAAAGAAGGCGCTTTTTCTCTCTCCTTCTACTCACGGTTATGCCCTCCTTTGTATAGCTCGAACTGCGGCATGGGCCGGGAACAGCTCAGGTTGTAGTCTCGGATGATTTCCAATAGCATCAGAATATCTACGCCGAAAGCCGCCATAATCGCTCCGTAATACCACAGATCCTCCACCGGGTTTACATAAGCTGTCACCCCAAGCAGCAGCGTCACAAACAGGCAAATCCAGTCTGCCGGAAGGGTCCGGGTCCGATTTTTCCAGAGCTTCGTCCGCTTCGGCATATCCTTCAGCAAAATTATCAGCTGAAACGCCGCCGATACCAGCGCCAAAAATATCTTCAGTGACTTGCTGCTCTCTATGTAGGCGGTATCGCTGAAAATGACTATGATAAAGGCAAGCAGGAAAATTGCGATGGGCGCTCCGATAATGCAGGCCACCACAACCAGAGCTATCCGCCATTTATCGTTGTTCAGATGCTTTTTCCGATGCTTCTTCTTTACTTTATATTCCCGCTCAATCTCACGCCGGTACAGCTTTTGAATATTGGAATGCCAGAGCAGGCACAACACCATGTTAAACAGTGCCGTAATACCCAGCATGGTCTTCGCCGTAAACATCAGATCCTGAAACAGGCTGAACACCACGAACAGTACGGCTGCAATAATCAGAGATACTTTCGTAAATTTCTTCTGATCTACCGGCACGTCGCAGCTGATATTTTTATTCCGGCCCTCGATGGCTGCGTAAGCCACACGTCCACCGTTCCGGTAGGACATGAACCAGACCGGCTTCAACACGTCGCCTGCATGCCGGATATGAAGAATCGGCTCACAGGTGGCACGGGTAGCTTCCATACCGGCCAGATTATCATTGAGCTGATTTTCCAGCTGCTGGCCCGCCACCGCCCGGGCGTAGGGCTCGTAGACCTCCGGCGGCACATCGGCGGTATCCGCGTAGAAACCGCAGAGAAAGCCCGGCGCGAAAAGCCGTCCGCCACCCCGGTCTATTCCGTCCTGAATCCACTCGCTCTGCTCATCCGGGAAGGATGAGGACGCCGCATGGGTGATATCGCTCACTTTACCCGAGGCTTCGACGTTCATATTCCATTCCTTTACCGTATAGTGCCGCTTTCCTTTTTTCTTACCGGTATAGGTGGTGGTCTTTCCCTTCAGCTGATACGCGCCCCCTGCCTCCGCCTCGTAGGAATGACTGGGCACATAGATACCGCGAAATTCATGTTCGGCCTCCGGATTCTTGTATTCCTCCGGCACATAAGAGCACTTGGCGATAAATTCCCGGAACCGTTTCCGGCAGTCCTTCTTATCCACAGTAAATGGGAAAATGCGGAACGGAACCTTGATCTGCTCCGTCCTCTGCTGCAACACCGCAGACGCGCCGCAATAGCTGCAAAAGCCCGCGATGGTATGATCATTGGTGTAGATTTCACCGCCGCACTGGGGGCAGCGAAAGGCCTGGATCTCGTACAGATCTTGTTCTGCGTCCTTCTCGCGCTTGATTGAGTCCACGTCAAAGCTGCTGCGACAGCTTCCGCATTTCAGCCTGCCAAGCTTAATATCATACAGCAGCTCGCTGCCGCAGTTTGGGCATCCGTACATGGGGTTCACCTCCGTATTTTCGAAACTGGAATTTTACAAATTGCCTCGAACTTATCCCTATTGTATCAAATTTCGCAGCCTGATGTATAGGATAAGTTGCCACATTTTCGCATAATTTTTCCGGCTATTCATATAATACATCAGATCTTTTCTTCGGGTATCTATCTTATGTCAACTTTCTATGCGATTGTGGAGGCTTTGAACAACTGCCTCTGGGGGATCCCTATGCTTCTGCTTTTATTCGGGACGCACCTTTTTCTGACCTGGAAGACGGGACTGATTCAGCGGAAGCTTCCGCTGGCTATCCGGCTGTCGCTGACGCCGGACGCCGCAGTGGGCGCGGAGACGGGAAATGGCGACGGCGGGCTTTCGCCCTTTGCTTCCCTGACCACGGCTCTGGCCTCCAGTCTGGGCGTCGGAAATATCGTCGGCATGGGGACGGCTGTGGCGCTCGGCGGACCCGGGGCGGTGTTCTGGTGCTGGATCACCGGTTTCTTCGGGATAGCAACCACCTATGGGGAGGCGCTGCTCTCTCTTAAGTTCCGGGTGTACACTCCGGACGGGCAGCCTGCGGGCGGGCCCATGTATGTTCTGGAGTACGGGCTGCGCCGGAAATTTGCCGCCGTCCTGTTCGCGGTCTGCGGCGTGCTGGCTTCCTTTGGTATCGGCTGCGCGGTGCAGGTGCACGCCATGGCAGATACGCTTCCGATTCCGCCCATTATCACAGGATTGGCGGTCGGACTTCTCACCTGCTTTGTAATCTTTGGCGGCAACCAGGCTATTTCCCGGGTCTGCGAGAAGCTGGTGCCCTTTATGACCCTGTTTTATCTGCTGGGCTGCCTTATGATTCTTGTGGCAAATCGGGCTTTCCTGCTGCCAGCCTGCCGCCTGATTCTGAAATGTGCCTTCGCGCCCCGGGCTGTCTCAGGCGGCATGGCAGGCTCCGGCCTGTTGTTGGCAGCCCGCTACGGGGTAGCCCGGGGTCTTTTCACCAACGAGGCCGGAATGGGAAGCGCGCCCCTGGCCGCTGCAGCCGCCCGCTGTTCCGATCCGGTGCGGCAGGCCCTGGTGGCCTCCACGGCCACCTTCTGGGACACGTTGGTGGTCTGCCTGATCACGGGACTAGTCATTGTAAGCCATCTGCTGGCTCGGGAGCCTGCCCTTTTGGCTTCCGGCGTGGCCCTTTCCGGCAGCAGCTTTACCTGGCGGGCCTTTTCTGCCATTCCTTGTCTTGGGCAGCCAGTGCTCTTATTCAGTATCGTGACCTTCGCCTATGCTACGATTCTCGGATGGTCCTTTTACGGGGAGCGTTGTCTTACATATCTGTTCGGGCCGAAAGCATTGTTCCCGTATCGGCTCTGCTGGATTTTTACGCTGGTGTTTGCACCGATGCTGGAGCTTACGATGATTTTCGAGATTTCAGATCTGCTGAATGCGTTGATGGCGCTGCCGAATCTGCTGGGGCTTCTGCTGCTGGCGGATGTAATCCGGGACGAGACCAGAATCTATTTTTCCGGGAAATAAAGTTTCGCACGGGCAGATATAGGAAACACCCTAAGGGTGTCCCTGGATGCCCGTAGAACATGGGCAAATATAGGAAAAGGGACTGTCATCTTCTTCCATGTGCTTCGCGCTCACCTCAGAAGGACAGTCCCTTTTGATTATTGTCTATACTGTTCGTTTCCATATTCAATTTTCCTCGGCCTCTTTATAATACCGGCTCCTCTGCAAAGCTTGCGTAATACTCCTTAAAAAACTCATTTACCAGCGCTAAAATCTTCTTCATAAGTCATTCCATCCTTTCTTTAAAATGCCCATGTTCTAAGGGCATCCAGGGATACCCTTAGGGTATTTCTGTGCTGAATGTCTTCGGGATTTTTAATCCCTTGTTTCTTGTTGTCTTTACTATAACACCTTGCAATTCACTTGTGAAATACATATAATAAAAGCATCTTGATACTCAAAAAGTATAACGCAGGAGGCACCCATGGAACTCAGACACATTCGATATTTTAAGGCCGTCGCAGACGAAAAGAACTTTACCCGGGCAGCGGAGAAGCTGAATATTGCCCAGCCTCCCTTAAGCCGTCAGATTCAGGATCTGGAAAAGGAGCTGGATACGAAACTGTTTTTGCGCAGCCCCCACAGTATTTCCCTCACCGAAGAGGGCGAACTGTTTCTTCAGTACGCCAACCAAATTCTCGACCTGGTCAATAAATCTGCAGAGGAAGTCCGGGAAGTGAAGGAAGGCCTGCAGGGTATGCTCTACATTGCCTCCGTCGAGGGCTGCTGCCCCCACCTCTTTTCCGCGTGGATTGCGTCCTTCCAGAAACGCTATCCCCATGTACAGTACAATCTCTGGAACGGCAATTCCGACGACGTTAATACCCGCGTCTCCAAAGGTCTCTGTGAGATCGCTATGATTACCGCCCCCTACAATAAAGAAGGCTTTGAGGTTCTTCCTGTCTGCCGGGAGCCCTGGGTGGCTCTGCTTCCCCATGATCACCCGCTGGCCGCCCTGCCCGGAGATTCTATTACACCGGAACAGCTTCTACCCTACGACCTTCTGATTCCTTCCCGGGAATCCCGTAAGCAGGAGATCGATCGGTGGTTTCTCGGAACTGGCCGGAAGCCCGTCATCCGCGGACGTATCGCCCATATGGTCAATGCCTATGAGCTCAGTCTCCACGGCGTCGGCGTCTCCATTTACCCGGCCTCCATTTCTTCCCTGATTCGAAGCGACGAACTCTGCGTAAAAAAAATCGACCACCCGGACGCCTATGCTTCCTATGCTCTCATCTGGAGCAAGAATCATCAGCTGTCACACGTGGCCGAAGAATTTATTATGCATGTAGAGAATCAGCTTGCGCAGGAGTCTCCGACTGAATCAATTTTGTAACTTTTTTCATACAGTACAGACAGGTCGGGAAAATATAACAACAGGCAGATACCCAGGCCGTCTGATCCGCAAAACAGATGGCCGTATAGCCAAAGGTCCCCACAAAGCCCACGCTGACGATGATCCGGGCAATCATTTCCGTCACGCCAGAGAAAAAGGCACGTCCGGAAAAGCCCAGTCCCTGGGTCACCATGCGGGACACGTTCAGGATACCCAGACTCCAGTAGAAGAATCCCATGCACCGCAAGTATTTAGCGGAAGCGTCCAACACCTCCACGTTATCCCTGCTCAGGAACATCATGGACAAGGAGCGCCCAAACACAATCAGTACCAAACCTGCAAATATACCGTAGCCCACGGCCACAGCCATTCCCTGGAATAACCCCTGGCGGATACGCTTCGCCTGACCCGCACCCAGATTCTGACTGCAAAATACAGAAACCGCAGTCGCCATGGCGTCAAAGGGACACAACGCAAACTGTTTGATCTTTACCGCCGCTGTAAAGCCCGACACATAGATGCTTCCCAGACTGTTATTGGCAGACTGCATGACCATACTGCCAATGGCGGTAATAGAAAACTGCAGACCGGTAGGCAGCCCCATCATCAGCAATTCCTTCACAGCTTCTCCATCCATCTTTTGGTTTTCCCGGCTCATCCGCATCAGTTTCACCCGGCGGATGATAAATCCCAGACATAAAAGTCCGCTGACAGCCTGTGCAGTAATCGTCGCAATGGCCGCTCCGGCGCAGCCCCATTTCAGAACTATGATACAAAACAGATCCAGAAAGATATTTAAGATAGCCGAAAATGCCAGGAACAGAAACGGCGTCCGGCTGTCTCCTACCGCACGCAGAATACTGGAAAGATAATTATACAGAAGTGTAAATGGCAGGCCGATAAAGATCACCAGCAGATATGCATACGCATTTGCGAAAATGTCCCCCGGCACGGACAGAATCTGTAAAATCCAGTTACACAGAGACATACAGAGCACTGTCACGATCGCCGCAATCATCGCCGTCAGAACGCCGCCATTGAAGATATAGCGCCGCATGGTATCATACTTTTCCGCGCCGAAATACTTCGCAATCGGAATGCCGAAGCCCGCGCAGCTTCCCATACAAAAGCCCAGTACCAGAAACTGTACACTGCTGCTGGATCCCACTGCCGCCAACGCCTCCGCGCCCAGGGTCTGGCCTACGATGGCTGCGTCGATGATATTATAGGTCTGCTGCAGAAGATTACCCACCAGAAGGGGCAGGGCGAACTGCAGCATGGATTTTAAGGGATTGTCTTTGATCATGGATGCTGCTGATGACATACTTTTACCTCTTAACTAAAAAACACAATTCAGATACTCTAATGGTTTACTACTTCTCGGTCTTTCTGTCAACAGTTTTCTTTATCCTGCATACCGCGCGCCCTTCTTTGGCGTCCAGTAAAAGCCTTGCATGGTTCTCCGATACGTCAAACACCCGTATCATGTTTCCGAATTCCGCCTTATCCGGCCAGATTTCCCCGAACACATCGTGGAAGGTGTTCAGATAATCCGGACGGTAAATCTTCGTCTTGCTATTTTCATTGATGGCGCCGTAGTAGATGTCCGCCTCCACCAGCTCCTGAAACATGTGGCTGCCGTAGGACAGGGACGGATTGTAACCAGCCTTGCTGTAGGCCACCTCGCAGATGGCAGAAAAGCAGCTCACATCGGAATACTTCACCGGCACGCCAAGCTCCGGGGACGACGTACCGCAGCGTCCCGGCACCAGCAGCATCATATGCCTGCCCTGCTGGCTGAAATACTGGTTGATGACGCCGATCATATGGGCCGCGTCCGGCTTTTTCGCATATGGATACTCGTAATATTTCTGGGGATCCACCCAGACGATGATATCCAGCTTCTCCTCCTTGGAGCGCCACATGGAGGTTCTTCTGACGTCAAATAAAACCTCCTCCTCGTTGCCCTCCGGCATCACGAATTTCTGCTCGGTCACCTGGCGGAGCGGCCTGCACTGGAACAGATTCAGGTGAATCTTTCCGTCTCCGCCCTCCTCCATGGCAAACTCAATATCCACAGGGCGGCCATATTCACTCTCCAGCATTTTCAGAATCCGCTGCATCATGTTCATAAAATCACTGTCATGGGCGATACCCTGACAATCCGCGAACAGCACCGGGCGGTACCGGCCCATCTCCTGGAGCCGCTGTTCCGCATCGGTGTCATGGCTTAATACCAGCTTCTTCCCACGCTCCGGCAAAAGGGGTATCAGCTCCTCCAGCCAGATTGTCTTATGCGCGGCATTTTCCAGATCAAGCACATCCACCTGACGCTGGGAGTACTTGTGGCGCTCGCCCGCGGAAGCATACAAACTGCCCCGCGCGCGATCCAGATCAATCAGTCTCGGATAGTCGCCGGGGGTACGTTCCACCGCTCTGGTTCCCAAACCCAGTACGATACGCAGCATACCGGCCTCGGGATTCATCTGCTCCATCCATTTGTAAGGATTATAGGAGCAGCCCATACCGGCCGCCAGCGGAAGGTAATAGCTTCCCATGCGCATTCCTTCCACCCGCTGAACCAATAAAGCCATTCGTTCATCTGTATGAGTCAGGCCGCGGGTTCTGCGGTATTCTACCGCAGATTCATTCCAGACACTTTTGTATACACGGAACACCGCCACCTTTAATTCTTCAATTCGCTCGTCTTTCTTTCCCTGATTGGTACAGAAGACAGATTCGTATTTTCCGGTAAATGCGTGGTCAAAGCCATCCTCCAGGGTGCTGCTGGAACGAACCACATAAGGATCGTCGCCCAGATGGGCCAGCAGGTCCCCGAATTCCCGTTTCGTTCGCTCGGAGAAGGTCTCCTCCCAGAGATATTCCGCAAATACGTCAGATCCGATAAACCAGGAATGGTGCGGGAGCAGCAGTGACTCATATTCGGGAAGCTTCTCTTTTATCAGCTTTCTGGCAAGCAGTACGCCGCAGGCCTTTCCTCCGATGACTCCGTCGCCGACCTTGTGGCGCAGGACCGTCCGGTAGTCTTCCTCATCAAACCATTTCACAATCAGCTTCTCCATCCGCGGCTCGCGGGTCATCAGCTCATTGCAAAGCAGTCTCTTTTCCTGAAATTCCAGCGTCTGCCCGCTTTCCAGCTTTTCCCTTACTTTTTTCAATTCACTCACTCTGCTCTCCAAGCTACTCACTCCATTCGCAGCCGCTCCGCGATGCGCAGTGGCTGCTATATTTTTTCTACGGCCAGATCGCTCTCGCTTTCTTAGCCTTTACTACACGGTCCACCGCGATCAGATACGCGCCTGTACGCAGGGGAACCTTCTTTTCCTGTGCAATATTGTATACAGCTTCGAAGGAGTTGTTCATAATACGCTCCAGCTTCGCGTTGACCTCTTCCTCGGTCCAGCTGACAGACTGGATATTCTGTACCCACTCAAAATAAGATACGACCACGCCGCCCGCGTTGGACAGGATGTCCGGTACGATGACGACGCCCTTTTCGTTCAGAATCGGGTCTGCCTCTGCGGCGGTCGGACCATTGGCTGCCTCTACGATAAGCTTCGCCTGAATCTTATCCGCGTTGGTTCCGTTGATCTGATTCTCCAGCGCAGCCGGTACCAGAACAGTGACAGGCAGCTCCAGCAGCTCCTCGTTGGTGATGCGGGTCATACCATCTTCCTCATAGCCGGACAGCAGGTTCTTACGATCCTTGCCCAGATATGCCAGGATAGCCGGAATATCCAGACCCTCTTTCTTATAGATGCCGCCGGATACATCGCTGACAGCAACTACCTTCATGCCTTCCTGATGGAGTAGCTTGGCTGTAATGCTTCCCACGTTACCCATACCCTGTACGGCTACGTCGGTGCCCTTCATCTCCATGCCCATTTTCTTCATGATATTTCTTGTGGTGAACATAACGCCGCGTCCGGTGGCCTCATTTCGTCCCAGCGCTCCGCCCAGCTCGATGGGCTTTCCTGTAACGACGCCGTGTACGCAGTGTCCCTTCAGCATACTGTAGGTATCCATCATCCAACCCATAACAGCTGCATTGCTTCCTACGTCCGGAGCCGGGATGTCCTGATCCGGTCCGATCAGAGGCATGATGGCTGCGGTAAATCTTCTGGTGATGGCCCGAAGCTCACGCTCGGAAAGCTCATGCGGATCGCAGACCACGCCGCCCTTGCCGCCGCCGTAAGGAATATTTACAACTGCGCACTTGAAGGTCATCCATGCTGCCAGCGCCTTGACTTCGTCGTTATTTACCGCCGGATGGAAACGGATACCTCCCTTGGCCGGTCCGCGGGATGTGGAATGCTGGATGCGGTAGCCCTCAAATACGCGGGTGCTTCCGTCGTCCATCACCACCGGAACCGATACCTTCAGCTCGCGCTCCGGATACTTCAGCGGCTCGATATCACTCTCACTGTAGCCCAGGATCTGTGCCGCCTCATCCATAACCTTCAATACGTTTTCATAAGGATTGTATGCCATAATGATTTCTCCTTCTCTATTTTACCCCAAAATTTTCTCAATTGCAGCTATTTTTACACATAAAACAAAAATATCCATGGCCTTGGAAAGCTCGTCCTCCGTCGGATAGGACGGCGCGATTCGGACTGCTTCAGGTAGCGTAAGAGGTGTCCCCCAACCCCTCCGTAAGCTTATTCAGCACGATATCGAATTTCTGTCTTAACAGATCCGCCAGCCTCTTCATATGAAGTCTTATGTTCTCCGGCGTCTGGAAATACTGTACGTGACGCAGCTGATTCAGCTTGTCATGGCTGATGGTCTGCGCCGACATATGCTTCCGAAGCTCCGCAATATTGCGGCTGCTGGAAGATATCATATGGTGTACGCCGTAGGCATTGTCCCAGAAGATACGGAAATCGTCCGCCGCCGTCTCCATGGACGCCAGAGCGTCTACCACCGCGTCGCTGTAGCATACGCCGCTGGGATTGGAATGAAGTGGTACGCACCACATACCCTTTACCAGGGGATCCTGCACCAGCTTCTTTGACCGCTCGTCTACCTTTCTCATAAGTGCCTCCTTTTTTCTTTTTTGGTAGTCTTTTTTCCTTGTATTTATTATAAAATCGCGGTATGATATTAGCAAATATCTATATTTATATGTTATATATAATTATTCATCTATGACTATACCGTATTTTCTGCTTAAAAAGCGCATTTTATCTGTCATTTTTATCATCGTTATATAATTAACAGGTGGATTTTATGTTTAGTGGTATCAATTATGTCTATGAGGTATATAGGACGCAGAGTTTTTCCAAAGCGGCGAAGAATCTCTACATTTCTCAGCCGTCTCTGAGCGCCATGATTAAGAAAATAGAAGCGAAGGTGGGTGCGCCGCTTTTCGACCGCAGCACCAATCCCATCCAGCTGACCGAGTACGGAGAACAGTATATCCGGATTGCGGAAAAGATTATGGATTTGGAAGATGAATTTGCCTATTATACGGATAATCTGAATGAATTGAAGACGGGGCATCTATCCATCGGGACTACATCCTTCTTCGCCTCCTATATTCTGCCGAAATATATCTCGCAGTTTTCGGCGGCTTATCCCCATGTGAAGGTAAATCTTTACGAGGCCGATTCCCAGACCCTGGCACAGAAGGCCTCCGTCAATGAGGTGGACATGGTCATCGACAATTTTCACACCAGCGACGACATCTACTGTCACCGGGTTCTGATGAAGGAATACCTGCTGCTGGCAGTCCCGGCTTCCTTCCCGTCCAACCGGCGGGCCACCCGTTATCAGCTGACCTGGGAGGACGTAAACCTGGATACGCACCTGAATCCTTCTTTCCCGGGGGTCCCGCTGGAGAAGTTTGCCGAAGAACCCTTCGTGACCCTGCGGCTGCCCAACGATACCCGCAAGCGCATGGAAAATATCTGCCAGAACGCAGGCGTAAAGCTGAATACCATCCTGAAGCTGGATCAGCTGCTGACCACCTATCACCTGACGGAAAATGGCATGGGCGCTTCCTTTGTCAGCGATACCGTGGTGAAGAAATTATCGCCAAACCAGAATATTATCTACTATAAGTTAGACGATCCGAACGCGGTACGAAATGTGACGCTGTATTATCGGAATCATAAATATCTGACACGAAGCATGTCGGAGTTTATCAAGATCGTACTGGCTAATCAGTAAAGCTTTATGCCATCAGCACTGCCACAATCAGCGCCGGCAAAAGATTCGCCACCTTAATGGTCTTCGGCCAGACCAGATTCACGCCCACGCAGAAAATCAGGATATTTCCCACCATGGACAGGCTGTTCAGCACCGGAGCGGTCATATACCCGGACAGCACCACGGCCAGGGCGGTAATCAGTCCCTGCCAGGCTGCCACCGGAATAAAGGAAAAGATACAGCCCTTCCCCATGGAAGAAGCCATAATCAACACAATGACAAAGTCCAGTATGGCCTTCGCCACCAGCGTAGTATGGTCGCCGTAGATACCGTCCTGAATGGCTCCCATGATACCCATGGCGCCAATGCTGACCGTCAGGGACGCCGTCACAAAGCCGTTGATAAACTGATTATCCCCGTCGCTTCCTGTCTTGTGTTTCAGCCAGCTTCCGAATCGCTCAAACTGATGATCCAAATCGATGATTTCTCCTGCAAACGCTCCGATCACCATGGAAAGCACAATGGTCATGGAGCCTGTCGTATCCAGCGGCAGCCCGCTCTTAGTCGTCACCAGCATTTTTGAAAATGTACCGCCTGCGCCGAGAAACATCACAGAAAACCCGGTCGCTTTCATAATCGTTTCCTGATATCTCTCTTTGATCAGCTTTTTACAGCAGATGCCGGCGATACCGCCAGCGATGATCGCCAGGGCGTTGATTAGTGTTCCCAAACCACTCATTTTATGTCATTCTCCTTCGTATATCATTTTCTGCAATACCTGTTCTAACAGCTCTTTCAGCTTCTCCAGCTCTATGGGCATCCTTTTATAATCAAGTGTTTCATTGAAAATTTATCAATCTGCACACTGTTTTTCCAGTAATGCAATCAGCTCCTGTTCTGAACGTACCTCATAATCCGGCATCACCTCTCCCGTGGCCTGACGCCCTCTGTGATTAAACCAGACGGCTTTCCAGCCCGCGCCCTTGGCTCCCAGAATATCATGTCCGTAAGCGTCTCCCACAAAGCAAAGTTCCTCAGGCTTCAGTCCCAGCTTTTCCCGGGCTGCCTCAAAAATCTCTTTATGGGGCTTTCCCACGCCCAGATCCCCGGAAATCCAGATCCGCTCCATGGGAATCCACCGCTCCACACCCAATGCGCGCACCTTATCGCGCTGATGCTCCGACGGGCCGTTAGTAATAATTCCCAGTGTCATTTTTCTTGACAGCTCCTCCAGCATCCGTTCCATCTCTTCTGTCATCCGGATCTCATGCTGACGCTTCTCATATACACTCTGAAACTGCAGCGCCGTGGGCCCGTCGATGATTTTCCCATAATCCCGGAACGCATTTCCCAGGCGGTAGATGTACATCTCCGCCATGGAAATCTCCCCGCTTAAAGACCGATCGTAGATCAGATCGCTATACTTTCGGCTGGCCAGAAAAGCTCCCTCCAGATCCATCTTTTCCCCGGGAAAGAACTCCAGGAAAGCCTCCTTAAATGGGATGGATAAATCATATAACGTATCATCGATATCAAATAAAATTGCCTTAAGCATATGCGCTCCGCCTTTCCGGAATTGGATTTTTATTCTAAAGGCAGTTTAGCATAAATAGGAGATTTTGACCAGTTGCTTAATTAAATTCCCAAGGATAAGCCAGGCACGATCTTATCCCCTGAAAATGAATCATTTTTCTGTTCTACCGGTTCAAAACCGGAGAAATCACCGGCAGCCCTGCGCATAGGTTTTTCCGCTTGCCAAGCCCATTACCACCGGTGTATAGTGAAGGTAATCAATTCGTGAAATTGGGGGATTACTATGAACTACTCATTTACAAACGGAAAGCTTCTGGACGGAAACCGGGACATGCAGGTGCAGACCGGGCTTTGTATTTTGGTGAAGGATGGGTTGATCTCGGATATCGTGCCGGATACGGCGGATGTGACGGGATATCGGAGGGTGGATCTGCATGGGCATTACATTCTGCCGGGCCTTATTAACATGCACGTGCATCTGGCCGGAAATGGCAAGCCGCAGAAGAAGCAGCGGGACAATGAAAAACTGGTAAAACGGATCATGAGCACCAGGCTCACTCGAACGATTGCTTACAAAATGGTCTGTGGCTTCGCAAATGACGAACTCTTAGGCGGCGTCACCACCATCCGGACGGTCGGCGGTCTGGGCGATTTCGACACCCGCCTGCGAGATGAGATCACGGCCGGTTCCAGGGTTGGCCCCCGCATTCTCGCCTCCAATCAGGGAATCTCTGTCCCCGGAGGACACATGGCCGGTTCGGTGGCTGTGGCAGCGGCGAACATTCCCGAAGCCCTGGCGCAGCTGGAAAAGGCCCGGTCGGAAAAGGTCGATCTCATCAAACTCATGATCACCGGCGGCGTTCTGGACGCCAAAGAAAAGGGCGTGCCCGGCGAGCTGAAGATGCCGCCTGAGATGGTGCGCGCGGTCTGCGACAAGGCCCATTCCTACGGCTATCTGGCAGCAGCCCACGTGGAATCTCCGGAAGGCGTCCGCATGGCCCTGGAAAATGGCGTGGATTCCATTGAACATGGCGCGAAAATGGACGCGGACATGATACGCCTCTTCAAAGAACGGGGCGCCTTCCTCTGCACTACCATTTCCCCGGCTCTGCCCTACGCCCTATTTGATCGCTCCATCACCAACGCCACCGAGGTGGAGCAGTACAACGGAAATGTGGTCTTCGAGGGTATCATCGACTGCGCTAAGGCGGCCCTGGCCAACGATATTCCGGTGGTTCTCGGCAACGACGTGGGCTGTCCCTGGATTACCCAGTATGACTTCTGGCGAGAGCTCTATTATTTCCACAAATATGTGGGTGTCTCCAACGCCTTCGCCCTCTACACCGCCACCAAGCGCAGCGCCGAGCTGGCCGGTATCGGGCATCTGACCGGCTCCATTGAGAAAGGCAAGGCAGCGGATCTTATCGTTACTGCGGAGAATCCGCTGGAAGATCTGCGGGCATTGCGGAATCTGGAGCTGGTAGTCGCACGGGGCAATGTAATCGAACACCCTGTGATTAAAAAGAGGAAACAGGTTGAAGCTGAGCTGGATAAGTTCTTATAATCTGAAACATATTGTGCCAACTTATCTATGTAATATTATATAGACACGTTTTAAAGTGAAAGGCTTCCTGACTCTCCGTGCGGTCCCATGTCAGGATTTTTATTTCAGTTCTTTCAGCTTTTCCAGCCGTCCAAGCGCTTCGTCCAGAGTCTCCTTTTCCCGGGCGAAATGCAGGCGGATCAGGTTGTTGACCTCTTCCCTGAAAAAGCTGGATCCAGGAACGGCGGCCACGCCAATCTCTTTGATCATCCACTCGCAGAATTCCAGATCCGTAAAGCCCCGGAACTGCGGCAGCTCCAGAAACTCGGAGATATCAATCAGTACAAAATAGGTCCCCTGGGGCACGTTATGTTTCAGCCCGATCCGATCCAGTCCCGCCAGAAAATAATTCCGTTTTTCCGTGTAAGTCTCCAGCAGCTTTTCGTAATAATCCTCCGAATACTTAAGGCCCACTGTCGCCGCCTCCTGTAAGGGCGCGGCCGCTCCCACGGTCAGGAAATCATGCACCTTCTTGGCCGCCTCAATCACATAAGCCGGTCCAATCAGATAGCCCAGTCTCCAGCCTGTAATGGAGTAGGTCTTTGACAGAGAATTGCAGGTGATCGTATGCCCGTACATGCCCGGCAGGGAAGCCATACAAATATGCCGGTTTGGCGCGTACACCATATGCTCGTACACCTCGTCGGTCACCACAAAGGCGTCATATTGGACAGCCAGCTTCCCGATGGCCACAAGCTCCTCCTCGCGGAACACCTTTCCGCAGGGGTTGGATGGATTGCAGACAATGATAGCCTTCGCTCCGTCCCGGAAGCCCTGCTCCACCAGCCGGATATCAAACTCATATTCCGGCGGAACCAGCGGAATGTAGATGGGCTCCGCCCCGGACAGAATGGCGTCGGCACCGTAATTCTCGTAAAACGGGGAAAATACCATCACCTTATCCCCGGGATTACAGATGGTCATCATGGCACACATCATCGCCTCGGTTCCGCCGCAGGTCACCACGATCTCTGTGTTTGGATCGATGATTCTGTGGATAGCCTTTCCCTGCTTTACAGCCAGCGCTTCCCGGAAATTCTGGGCTCCGTAGGTTATAGAATACTGATGCGGCCCCTCATAGGCGGCCTTCGCCAATGCGTCCATGATTTCCTTTGGCGGGTCAAAATCAGGAAAGCCCTGTGACAGATTGATGGCTCCATATTGATTGCTGATACGTGTCATTCTGCGGATAACAGAATCCGTAAAGTTTCCAACCCGTTGGCTTAATTCCGGCATATTTTTATCTCCTTTACAAATATCAATTTCTATGAAATCTCATCTGCGATGATCGCACTTCTGGTACTGTGTCATGGTGTTTTCGCTGTCTTCTTTATAAAAAATATCTGACCACTCACAGATGCCCCGCAGGATGGGCACGACGGATTTTCCTTTCTCCGTCAGGAATAATTTCACCGGGGGCGGAATTTCATCGTAAGATTTCCGATCAATAATACCATCTTCAAACAAATCTTTCAAGGTTGCCGCCAGCACTGCGTCGGTAATAAAAAATGAAATTGTGAATTCCACTCTCCCTAGGCAATACTTGAACATATCTACAAATCCATTCCTTGTGTATGCTCATCCACAGCCTCTCTGATTCATAACTTAGAATCCTTATTTATTTTTGCTAAAATCTCTGGTAAAATCAATGATAAATCGTCGTCAACCCCAATTGATTTCTCCTGAATTTGTTGTGGAATATAAAGCCATATTTAAAATGTCCGCTTCCGAAGCATATGTATATGCCATACAGTCTTGCTTTCTGAACATATAATGACTACTCACACTTCTCAGTGCATTTTTACTTGTGTTGGGTATAGATTACTTCCGACAAACATTCCATTGCATCTGGAAGCTGCTTCATCGGTATTGTACTAAAACCAAGTAAAAGCTGATTAGATGGACAAAGAGCTTTATTGATCCAAAAAGGTTCCGTAGGATAAATTTGAATTTTATTTCGAGCAAATGCGTCTATCAATTCTGTCTGGTTACTTTTAGTTTGTATAGAAAGAACAAAATGCAATCCAGAATCTTCACCAAGAAGAGTAGCTTGGTCTGAGAGATAATCTGCGACATATTTCCTTATATAGTCATGCTTTTTTCTATAATGAGTTCGCATAGCATTTAGGTGACGCTGATATTCTCCACTTTCCATGTATTTTGCAAGCGTTAGTTGGAACAATGTGGGAACAGTGCAGTTTGCATATAAATATTTTTCTCGATAGGAAGCCAACAAGGGCATTGGGAGTACGATATAAGCGATTCTCAAATCAGGAGAGAGTGATTTTGAAAAGGTTCCAAGGTAAATCGTTCGATTGCCGGAATCAATGGACTGCAAGGATGGAATTGGACGATTATGATAGCGTAGTTCACTGTCATAATCGTCTTCTATGATATATCCATTATTCTTTTCTGCCCATTCTAATAGCTGCAGCCGTTTCGTAATCGATAAAACACTGCCCATAGGAAATTGGTGTGATGGCGTAACATAGAGTAAAGTTTGAAAAAGCTTCTGAACCTCCTTGATTGAAATTCCATCATTTTCTACAGGTACAGGTGTTATATGAAAATGATTCTGCTTCATTGTATTCCTAGTTCCGTTGTAGCCGGGATCCTCCATAGCAAAATTCCAATCAGTATAAGAAAACAGATTTGCTATAATGTTCAAGGATTGTTGATGACCACTTGTAAATATAATCTGTTCTGCTGAACATCTTACTCCACGAGACAGATATAGATAACTGCCGAGAATACAACGCAGATTAAAAATGCCTTGAGGTTCCTCATAGGCTGCATTCTCTTTTAAAGAAAGTGCGTCGTAGGCATCCAGCATACATTTTCTCCAGGCCTTGGAATTGTAGCAATTATAATCCAAGTCGCCATAGGAAAATATATAGTCATAGGTCATATCGGTCGATTCTGAATCATGGGGAACGAAAGTTGGTTTCTGGATAGACACTTTGGCTGGTGGAAGATGCTCCACATAATACCCTGAACCGGTGACCGGTTTGATATACCCCTCTATTTCTAACTGATAATATGCATTGATTACCGTATTTCTGCTTATTTGATATTCTGTGGCAAGCTCACGGGTAGCAGGCAGCCGTTGGCCGGCAACCATATTCCCAGAAAGAATTTGTTGCTTTAATTGTTCGTATAATTGCTCATATAAAGAAATATCTGATTTTCTATTAAGAATAAACATTTATCAAAATCCCCTCTTAATTGGTTCTATGAAATAAGTTAAAATCGGAACTATAAAAAGAACCAATTTAATGATACTATAATCAAAATGTTTGTAAAAAGCAAGGGAAACAGGAAATGAGGTGAATTTTATTATGTTGGAAGATGTACAAATAAAACAATATTTTGAGCGAATTGGATATTGTCAGGCGGTTGATACAACTTTGGAAACGCTGTCCGGACTTCAATGGGCACATATCACCCATATTCCATACGAAAATCTTGACATACTGGCTGGCATTCCACTGTCTTTAAAAGTAGAGAATTTGTTTCAGAAAATCATAGTAAGAAAGCGAGGTGGATTTTGTTTTGAACTTCAAGGACTCTATAAAGAACTACTTGAAAGCATTGGATTTCGCATGGTGCAATATTCTGCAAGATTTATGGATGAACCAGGAATTGTACAGATGAGAAGGCACAGGGTTTTGGTCGTTCAGATTGGAAATAGACGATATCTCACCGATGTAGGAATCAGGAGTGAATCTCCACGGATGCCAATCGAACTTGTATATGACACATTGCAGTCAGATGGCGTATGCGAATATAGATTTCAGCGAGATGACTTTTATGGATGGGTACTCTGTCAGAAAGAATACGAAAAATCATGGAAACCATTGTATGGATTTACGGAAGAACCGCAGATTGATGATGATTTTATCATGCCCTGTTTTTACTGCGAAAAACACCCGGATTCTACATTTAATAAATTTATGAAGATATCCATTTTTAGCAGGGAGAGCAATTTTACTTTAGTAGACGGAATATTCCAAGAATACCGGAATGCAAAAGTACAATATAGAAAGAAACTTACAAGCCAATCCGAAACCAGTAATATTCTAAAAATATATTTTGGATTATTAAGCCAGAACTTAGGATGAGCACACAGATGAATGTTTTGGAAATTATTGTATCTTATCGATAGAAATGCCTAATTGGAAGTTAACAGTGCAGTATAATAAAGTAAGGAGAGATCAATATGTTCAGAGAAATGAGAAGATTTAAGCAGCAGACTACAACAGAAGAATGTAAAAAGGTACTGAAAGAGGAAAAGCGGGCCGCATTTTCGGTGATTGGTGATGATGGATACCCATATACAATCCCGATCAATTTCTATTATGATGAGACAGACAACAACATTTATTTTCACGGAGCAAAAGAAGGACATAAGGTTGATGCAATGAACCGATGCGATAAAATTTGTCTGACTGTCTGGAATCAGGGATTCAAAAACGAAGGGCATTGGGAATGGAATCCAACAAGCGTTGTTGTGTTCGGAAAAGTGAAGCCGGTGACAGAAAAAAACATCTTTGAGGATCGGTTGAGAAAGCTGGCGGCAAAGTATTATCCAACCACAGAGGAGATTGAAAAAGAGATGGTGCGTTCTGCAACACGGGCACAGCTGTTTGCCATAAAAATCGAACATATGACAGGCAAACTTGTAAATGAAAAATAACATTCAATATTATTGACGGGGTGAAATTTTTTCTGTAAATTCAGATCATATTATTGCAAATTGAAAAAGCAAGCCATTTTCGGCTTGCTTTTCCCCATAACACTTCTCTTACTGGTAAATGATTTCTCTCTCCACAATCTCCCTCGCACACGCCTGTATGTTGTTCATTCTGCCTACCCATTCCAATGCATTATCTGCCTTAAACTGCTCCGTGATTCCCTGTACCTGTTTCATCTGCTCTATTAGCCTTTCAAATCGCTCCTGTGCCTGTTCTTCTATATCTGCCAAATAGCTGTTTAGTCCGCCGCTCACAAGCAGTTCCAGATACACATTCCTGCGGTATTCCTTCAAATACCGCAAATGTCTTTGTCCCCATACCCCAACAAATCTCGGTTTTTCTTCCTCCGACAAAGCAAGGCGGGGGATAAAATAATCCCCACATCTTACATAAATGCCGCCCATTTCTTCAAAAATTGTTTTCTTCATAATCTATTCCACCTTTCTTATCTCTCCATAGCTAAACATATTCCTACCGTAACTGATGCTGCCAAAGAAGGTGCATCCAAAGCTATTGACTTTGTTCGATTACACCAAAAAGAAACCTTTATAATAAGCGGTGTCCTTGTCGTAGGCGGTACTGTTGCTGGTACTGTTGGTTACATCGCACATCGTAAGCAAAGAAAACTTGACATGCAATTTGGATTAGCTTTACAGGAGTACTTAGATTCTGCCCGTAACGGAGCTTTAAATATTGACATTTTGAATAATCTTATTAACTCCATCGAAGCAATCGAAAAAAACAATCCAAAGAAGTCTATTAACCTCAATATTTCTGCCGCTCAATTCAGTGACTTGATAAATTGCATATTTGATTTCACCAAACGTTTGACAGAAGCTAACAATATTAGTACACGCTCCATAAACCCACCAAAATATTTTCATAAAAAAACCTCTGCTGATTTAAAATACTATTTGAATATGCAAAAACAAATTTTTGAACAGGCTGCATAAAGACGACAAAAAGCCCTTAGCTATGAGTTACTACCCACAGCTAAGGGCTTTTTATAATATGGACTCGTTCAAGATATGGCTCTGAACGATAGACCAGCTGCACAACCACCATTCCAATCATTCTCCAACTCTAAAACCACTGGATTACAAGAATAATGGCTTTCATGCAGCTGTTATCAAATTGTTATCAAAAGACTTCTGAAAATGCCGGACCCCCGCATAAACGCTGGATTTACTAAGCATTTTTGTTTATTCAAACTCCCTGTAACCATAACATAATCGTTAAATATATAAATGTCTTTTGCAGATTTTTATATTCATAATATCCAAATTTCACGCTTTATTCATAGTTTCCGATCAAACAGGTATCATACGGGTATCACGAATATTTCTCCTTAATTGCTCTATCTACATGGTGCTAGCACCATGTAATTATTACACCAATAAGGAAAAGCTATCGGCGCTCCCTCAACTTCTCTAATATCGCCATAACGTCCGGCTGCGTTGGAGTAAACTTAATACCTCGCTTCAACATCCCCATAACTTTTCTCGCTTTTTGCTCAATCTCTCTGGCGGTATGCTCACTCGTCAACATCAGATGATTTCCGGCGATTGTATATTCCCGTTCTATGTATTCTTCTGTTATCGGAAACATATCTTGTATCAGAAATGCGCTCTCCCGGCTGTCGTCCAGTTTGACGATATGAAGAATGTCGCAAGATTTCCCGGTTTTTTCTTTTTTCTCCATAATCCGTCTGTATTTGTCAATGCGGCTAGACAATGGTATCATCCAATATATCCCGGTACTTGTATCTTCAAGGCAGTAATAATGTGGTCTGTTTCCTGCCTTATTTCCTTTGAGATACGGATCTGGCATATCTTCAAAAAATTTATCCTTGATAATGTAAAAGCCTGTTTTCTTCATTTGCCTGTCCTCATTACGGAAAAGTCCCTCGCCTTGCGGCGAAGGACTATACTTTCGACCCAACCATTTATATACCGCATATCGGTCAGCGGTAAACTTTCAACCCGACCATTTATATACCACATATCGGTCAGTGGTAAACTTTCTTTGTACCTACATTCTAGCAAGCGCAAAGAGGAAAGTCAATAGAGCTTTCCATTAAAATTATATGCTAAGGACCACTAATATATACTTATCCCACAGTAAAAAAATTACCGTCTTTTATTACCTGCTGTATTCATGCCTTGCGAAATTTGTCTTTTTACCTCTGGCATCTTCATCGCCTCAGAGATAAGCGTATTCATCATATCACTACCTAATTGATTTTCAAACTGTTTTTGTTGCAACTCTAACTGATTCTTATGTTCTAACTGCAATTTATCAATTTCCATTTTATGCTTTTCTTTTTCCTTTTCCAAGTCCAACTCATAAGTCTTTTCAAGTTTTTTAATATCCTCTCTGCTCTGC
>NZ_JBOKYU010000016.1:0-45730 GCF_051972735.1 Laedolimicola sp.
GATCATAATTTTAACAAAATCCGCGCCACGCAGCTTCGCCGTTTTCACCAGATCCCGGTAGCCCTGGTGATCATCGTAAGGCAAACCAACGATCCCGCCGTAATGCCCCCTCCTGTGAATGGCGAAAATCGGTGACCGATAATCAATGCCATATTCCCCTGCCAGCTCTCTGGCCCGCTCCGACACGCCGTAAGCGTCGCCGCCGTCCCGCACAAAGGTGATACCCGCCTGCTGCCAGGCCGTCAGATGCTCCCGAATGGCTTCCTCGTCTGGCTTCTCCTTATGTATCGCCACCGCCGCCTTATAATTTTTCCCGTCCATGATCACATGGGCATGACACTCTCCAAACATCAAGAATCCGCCTCCGTTTTCTGATTTGCCCTGTAGGATTTCTACTCTGTCAAGTGTACTCAAATGCCCGAAAAAAGTCAATCTTTCGCCCCGTTTTTGATTGACACCGATTGCCGTTTGTGATACTCTAAACCCAGCCGCATTAACGCGGTAATAAACCTTTTTTAATTATTTTGGAGGTATCACAATGAACAAAGGTACAGTTAAGTGGTTCAACAACCAGAAGGGTTACGGATTCATCTCTGACGAGCAGGGAAACGATATTTTCGTACACTTCTCCGGCATTAAATCTGATGGATTCAAGTCTCTGGAAGAGGGTCAGGCTGTAGAGTTTGACGTAATCGACGGAGCTAAGGGACCGCAGGCTACCAACGTAACCAAGTTATAATCAGCCGTAAATCATGTGCCTTTTTCTAATATACAGATTGAACAGTTTCTGACTAGAAAGAAAGCATCGTAATTAAAAGCAGATTAGGAAAAAGGGGACGCCGCTTCTGTGATAACTCACGAAGCAGCTCCCCTTTTTTCTTTGCAGAACTTCATCTGAATTTTCGCATTTATTTCGCAACTGGTCAGTTCAGTGTAACTGGCCAGGTATTGAGCAGTTACATTATTTCAATAATTCCTTCAGAATCTCATTGACTTTACCCGGGTTTGCCTTTCCTTTCATCTCTTTCATGGTCTGACCCACCAGGAAGCCCAGAGCCTTCTCCTTGCCGCCCTTGTAATCGGCTACGGACTGGGGATTGGCCGCCACGATGCGTTCGATGGTTTCACGCAGGGCGCCCTCGTCGTTGACTGTCTTCAGGCCCTTCTCCTCCACATACTTCTCCGGATCCACATCCTCATGGAAGATATGCTCAAAGACCTCTTTGGCTACACTGCTGTTGATGGTTCCTGCGTCCGCAAGCTCGATAAGCTTCGCCAGATGCTCCGGGGAAAACTTCATATCCTCGGGCTCCTGTCCGGCCTCTTTTAAGAGACGCATAGTCTCCACCATTAGCCAGTTGGATACCTTCTTCGGCTTCTTGCAGATGGCTGTTGCCGCCTCGAACATATCCGCCATCTGCTTGGAACCTGTCAGAATCCGCGCGTCATAATCGGGAATCTCAAACTCCTCCTTGTAGCGCTTCAGCTTCTCAGTCCGCAGCTCCGGCTGACGGGCCTTAATTTCCTGAAGCCACTCCTCGCTGATATCGATGGGCACCAGGTCAGGCTCCGGGAAATAACGGTAATCCTGGGCGTCCTCCTTGGAACGCATGGCGTGGGAGCTCTCTTTATTATCATCCCAGCGGCGTGTCTCCTGGATGACCTGTTTGCCCTCCTCCAGCAGCTCAATCTGACGCTGGCGCTCGCCCTCGATGGCGCGGCCAATGGCCTTGAAGGAGTTCAGGTTCTTCATTTCAGTACGGGTACCGAATTTCTCCGTGCCCACCTCACGGACGGACAGGTTCACATCCGCACGCATGGAGCCCTCCTGGAGCTTGCAGTCAGACGCACCCAGATACTGAATGATCAGACGCAGCTTATCCAGATAAGCAATGACTTCTTCCGCGCTTCGCATATCCGGTTCGGACACGATCTCGATCAGCGGCACGCCGCTTCGGTTATAATCCACTAACGAACAGTCTTCCCATTCATCGTGAATCAGCTTTCCGGCGTCCTCCTCCATGTGAATCTCATGGATGCCGATTTTCTTCACACCGGTCTCCGTCTCGATTTCCACATAACCATTTCTGCAAATAGGCGCATACAGCTGAGAAATCTGGTAGTTCTGGGGGTTATCAGGATAGAAATAGTTCTTCCGGTCAAATTTACTGTGACGGGTAATGGTACAGTTGGTGGCCAGACCTACAGCCATGGCGTACTCTACCACCTTCTTGTTCAGCACCGGCAGGGAACCGGGCATACCGGTACACACCGGGCAGGTGTGGGTGTTGGGCGCTCCTCCAAATGCGGTGCTGCAGGAGCAGAAAATCTTGGTTTTAGTGGCCAGCTCTACATGGACCTCCAGACCGATGACGGTCTCATACTGTTTACTCATTTTCTCCACTCCTTCCTAATCTCTCTTGCCTGCAAGGGCCGTCCGGCCCCGGCTGCACTCATATGCGTAAGCTGCCCGGATGATATGCTCCTCTTTGAAGCAGTCGCCCAGAAGCTGCAGACCGATGGGCAGTCCCTTGGAATCCATGCCGCAGGGCAGACAAATACCGGGAAGCCCGGCCAGGTTCGCGGAAATGGTATATACATCGCCCAGATACATCTGCAACGGATCGGACAGGGACTCGCCCAGCTTCGGCGCAGTGGTCGGCGCCGCCGGTCCCAGAATCACGTCATATTTTTCAAAGGCACGGTCAAAGGCCTGACGAATCAGAGCCTTGGTGCGCAGGGCCTTCAGATAATAAGCATCATAGTAACCGGAGCTTAAGACGAAGGAGCCCAACATAATCCGGCGCTTGACCTCGGGACCGAAGCCCTCGGAACGGGTCTTCTTGTACATGTTGTGGAGACCTTCGTACTCCTCGGTGCGGTAACCGTATTTCACGCCGTCAAAACGGGCCAGGTTGGAGCTGGCCTCGGCGGAAGCGATGACATAGTAAGCGGGGATGGCGTAGTCCACCAGGCTTAAGTCGAATTCTTCCACGACAGCGCCCTTCTCCTCCAGAACCTTCGCTGCCGCCTTCACTGCAGCCGCCACCTCCGGATCCAGGCCTTCGCCAAAGTAGTCCCGCGGGATACCAATACGCAGGCCCTTCACATCATCCTTTAAGGCGGAAGTGAAGTCATAGGACTCCCGCTTCACGGAAGTGCTGTCCTTCTTATCATAGGAAGCGATAGCCTCCAGAAGCAGCGCGCAGTCCGTCACATCCTTTGCCACCGGTCCGATCTGGTCCAGCGAAGAACCATAGGCAATCAGACCGTAACGGGATACCGTTCCGTAGGTGGGCTTGATGCCGGTCACGCCACAGAAGGAACTGGGCTGACGGATGGATCCGCCGGTATCGGAGCCCAGAGCGCAGGGTGCTTCGCCGGAAGCCACAGCCGCGCAGGATCCGCCTGAGGAACCGCCCGGCACATGCTCCGTGTTCCAGGGATTGCGGGTAACGCCAAAGGCAGAGGTCTCGGTGGTGCTTCCCATGGCGAACTCGTCCATGTTGGTCTTGCCGATCACAATCATTCCAGCTTTTTCCAGATTCAAAACTGCCTCTGCAGAATAGGTCGGCTCAAAGTTATACAGGATTTTGGAAGAGCAGGTGGTCTTAAGACCCTTTGTGCACATGTTGTCCTTGACGGCAATGGGAACGCCTGCCAGCGGACCGGTCAGTTCACCGTTGTCGATGTGCTTCTGCACCTCTTTTGCTCTTTTCAGAGCTCCTTCTTCGTCCACGGTGACAAAGCTATTCAAAACCTCATCCTGTTTTTTTATCTCAGCCAGGGCTGCTTTCACAGCGTCCACAGCTGTCATTTCTCCGGTCTTGATCTTCTGTCCAATTTCCGCTGCTGTCATTTCACGAAATTCCATTCTCTGTCACCTCCTACTCTACGGTCTTCGGTACCATATACATACCGTCCTTGACCTTGGGCGCGTTCGCCAGCATCTCCTTGTGGTCATCCCCATTTTCCACCTCGTCCTCCCGGAACACATTGCTCACGGGAAATACATGGGACATGGGCTCCACGCCTGCAGTGTCCAGCTCGTTCAGTTTATCGATATAATCCAGCATCCGGCCCATGTCCTTCTTGGCCGCCTCTTTCTCCTCGTCGGAGAGCTCCAGCTTCGCCAGAATGCCTACATATTCAATGGTTTCATCGGAAATAATGTTTGCCATGTTTTTCTCCTTTACTCCGCAGTGCACGCTCGATTTTGCTTCGCAAAACCTCGCTTTACGGGCTTCGCCCTATAGCCTGCCATAAAAAGTCATTGCTTCCTGCAAGCAGGCGCACTGCCTTTTTACGGCAGGCTGCACTGCTCATTGCCAACGCTAAGGCTCTAATCTGCTAAGGTCTCTCGGAAACAGGGTTGTTTCACGTACATTGTCTTCGCCTACCAGTTTCATGGTCAGTCGCTCCAGACCGATGCCAAGTCCGCCGTGGGGCGGCATGCCGTATTTAAAGGTATCCAGATACTGCTCCATGCCCTCCTCGGTCATGCCTCTGGCCGCGATCTTGTCAAGCAGCATCTGATAATCATGGATACGCTGACCGCCTGTGGTAATCTCCAGACCATCGAACAGCAGATCAAAACTTAAGGTGAACTTCGGATCCGCCGGGTCATCCATGGCGTAGAACGGACGCTTCTTGGACGGATAATGGGTGACAAATACAAAGTCAGAACCGTACTCCTCTTTGAAATAACGTCCGATCAGCACTTCCTCCTCCGGCTCCAGGTCGTAAGGGTTGCGAATCTTGTGTCCGTATTTCTCTGAAGCCAGGCGCTTTGCCTCATCGAAACGGACTGCCGGAATCCTGTCAGCCTTCGGTAAAGTAATACCGAGAATCTGAAGCTCCGACGCATAATCCTTTTCCAGAAGGGCCAGCATGTACTGAATAAATCCGGTCTCCATGGCCATAATGTCCTCGAAACCGTCGATATAACCCATCTCGAAATCCAGACTGGTATACTCATTCAAGTGGCGCTTGGTATTGTGCTTCTCCGCACGGAATACCGGGCCAGTCTCGAAGACACGGTCAAACACGCCTACCATCATCTGCTTATAGAACTGGGGGCTCTGTGCCAGCACAGCCGGGCGGTGGAAATAATCCAGACGGAACAGGTTTGAGCCGCCCTCAGCGCCCTTGGCTCCGAGCTTCGGGGTGTGAATTTCTGTGAAGCCCTGGCTGTAAAGGAAATCCCGGAAGGCTCTTACCACGCCCTCCTGAATCCGGAACTTTGCACGCTCTCTTACGTTCCGAAGGGAAATAGATCTGCGGTTCAGCTTGGCGTCCAGGGAAGTGTTCAGCTTCCATTTAGCAATAGGCAGCGGCATGGGCGCAGCCGGCTCAGACAATACGGTGATGCCGGTCAGTCGAAGCTCCACGCCGTGAGGGGCGCGCTCCTCTTTGTAAATCGTTCCCTCTGCCACGATACTGGACGCCTCTTTCAATGTCTTCAGGTCAAAGGCTGTCACGCCTTCCTCAAATACACACTGTAAAAGACCGTCACGCCGCCTTAAGATAAGGAAGGCTACCTCGCCCATGTTGCGAATGGTATGGACGGTTCCCTCAATTTTCACCGTCTTTCCTTCCATACCCTCTGCGGTCACTGCCGCCAGATCTACGGTTTCCTTTTCTTTCACTCCTGTCATGAATTCCATCATTTTTACCTACCTTTCGAATATTTGCCTTTTCAGGCTTAAAGCTCTTCCGGGCAGGTATCAGATAAAATCCTGCTTTGCAGGATTCTCCGCCTGCGGTGGGTCGCCTAAGCGACAACATCCACTCCGCCGCAGTGCGATCCCCCGGAGGGCTTTTGCATAGCCGGAATTTCCTGCTATACAAAAAGAACCCCGTCCCGGAATATTCTTATTCCGGGACGGGGTTTCGTATTCAACAGAAATCCCGCGGTACCACCCGCATTGAAATGCGTCCGCTCTTTCGTCAGGCTCACATTTCCTCTTTTATGCCCGTAACGTGGACAGCTCCGTACCGGCCTACGTCCGAATCTGCTATGCAAATTCAGGTTCGACCAATCTGCTCCCAAGTGTTCCCGAGATGGTACTGTTCACTTCGTTCACACTACCACACGGGATAGTGACTGCGAAAAGTAACATCATGATTTCCTAATCCAAATAGCGCTCTCAGTCGGTGACGCCATATTCCTGTCGGCCTCTGAAAATCCGAGTCTTGTTCTTTGCATTTCGTTATAGTATAATCGTTTGTAGCAGTTACAAACTTTTTTATGCGAGAAATATAGCACAATCTTTTTTCAATTGCAAGAGTTTTTTTCAGACTTTTTTGTGATTTTTAAATTTTTATGTGCCAGGTTCTGTTTGCCGAAATATTTTTCGTATTAACGCATTAAAATCTTAAGAATGAGGAGCAACTGATTATGGAACATCTGTACATACCGACGGATTATACCCCGGCGCTGGGGCTCTATGACACCCAGGTAGCCATCAAGACAGTTAAAGACTTTTTCCAGCAGTCCCTGGCAGAGCAGCTTTACCTGCTGCGCGTGTCCGCGCCGCTTTTCGTTACCCCGGAATCCGGCCTGAACGACAACCTGAATGGCGTGGAGCGCCCCGTCACCTTCGGCATCCGGGAGCAGAATGAGCGTCCGACTGAGATCGTACACTCTCTTGCCAAATGGAAGCGCAACGCCCTGAAGCAGTACGGCTTCCACATCGGCGAAGGCCTCTACACCGACATGAGCGCCATCCGCCGGGATGAGGACACCGACAACATTCATTCTATCTATGTGGATCAGTGGGATTGGGAGAAAATCATCCTGAAAGAGGACCGCAACGTGGAATATCTGAAAGAGACGGTCCGCAAGGTTTATAAGGCCCTGAAAAAAACCGAGAAATACATGGCTATCCGCTATGATTACATCGAAGAGATTCTTCCGAAGGAAATCTTCTTCATCACCACCCAGGAGCTGGCGGATCTCTACCCGGATAAGACGCCCAAGGAGCGCGAGGATATCATTGCCCGGGAAAAGGGCGCTGTCTTCCTCATGGAGATCGGAGACAAGCTGGCAAATGGCGAACCCCACGATGGACGGGCGCCGGACTATGACGACTGGCACTTGAACGGCGATATCATCGTGTGGTACCCGGTTCTGGGCCACGCGCTGGAGCTGTCCTCCATGGGTATCCGTGTGGACGAGGATTCCCTGGCACGCCAGCTGAAGCTTTCCGGCTGTGAGGACCGAGCGAAGCTGCCCTTCCAGAAGGCCATTCTGGAGAAAAAACTGCCCTACACCGTCGGCGGCGGTATCGGCCAGTCCCGCATCTGCATGTTCTATCTCCGCAAGGCTCACATCGGCGAGGTTCAGGTATCCATCTGGCCGGATGAGGTGCGGGAGAAATGCGCGAAATGCGGTATTAACCTGCTGTAAACTTGATTTCCGGCATAAAATAGAATCCTGCTCTGCAGGATTCTCCGCCTGCGGCGGATCGCTTTAGCGACATCATTCCATTCCGCCGCAGTGCAATCCCCCGGAGGGGCTTTTTGCTCTATAGGAATCACAACTTTCACGTTTTAATGCAGCACAGCATTTCCTATAGAGCAAAAAGGAGCGCGTCATCAAACGATGACACGCTCCTTCTTTTACATCTCAGGCTTTACTCTCATATGCCAGAATTTTCTGATAGATATCCTCATAGCTGACGGTACTGAAATCCGTCACGTCCACCGGTATGTCCAGCCCCAGGTTTATATTATATTCCTTATGGCTGATCGACGCCGTAAATTCTTCGAAGGTTGGCGCAAGCCTGGATACGGAATGCAGCATCTCCGGCCGGTAGGTTTCCTTATGGTAGCTGGTCAATAGATGTCCCGGATGTCTGTCATCCTCCTCATCCCGCTTTGCTCCCCGCCGGTAGACAGTCTCCGGATCGGTATACAGATACACAGTCACCGCGTCATAGCCGGATTCCTGAATCAGCTCCTCCAGCTTCGGTTTATGGCGCTGATAGAAGGGATACTCAATGAGAATGGTTTTATTCTCCCACATCCGTTTCTGAATCGTCAGATAAAACTCCTCCAGACACCACCAGTTTAACCTGTCCTTCTGCTTCTCATTGTCAAAGCCGAAGATATCCCAGTTTTTTTCTTTTATCTCGTCATAGCTGATCTTTACAATCTCATCATTTCCCAGATAGTCCAGAAAACGACGGGCCGTTCCGCTCTTGCCGGTTCCCGGCCCGCCTGTAAAGATAAGCAGTGTTCTTGGATTCGGAAATGTTTTCTTCATAGAGCTTTTCCTAGAACTGGAAGGTTCCGTCACGCATAGCCTGGACGTTTTCCGGGCTGATCTTTCCCTCCATGGGACCAAACGCCGCCACGTTCAACGCTCCGGCTGCCGCTGCAATCTCTGCGCATTCCTTCAGCTCCTTACCCTCCAGCAAAGCACACAGAAATGCTCCGATTGAAGTATCGCCGGCGCCGGTGGGATCTACACAGTTTACCTTATAAAGTCCCTGCTCTACCACCAGACCGTCACGGGTATAGATCTTAGAGCCCTTATCTCCGTTCTTCAGCATCAGAATCTCCAGGTTCGGGTTCTCAAAGCATTTCTTCACTGCTGCGTCCACATCATCCAGACCAGTAAGAAGCTTCAGCTCATCCAGACCCGGCGCAAAGAGATTGGTGATCTCCAACACCGCATTGATAATCTCAAAGGATTCCTTACTCTTCTTCGGATTGGTCAGATGCTCCACACGTACATTGGGATCAAAGCTGATCTTGGTTCCCTGGGCCTTCATGGCCCTGGCAGTCTTTACAATCTCCCAGCCATAGCTCAGACGGGCTGTCAGCGCGCAGCCCATGATATGAAGATACTTTGCTTCCTTCAGGGACGGCTCTGTCACATCGGGCATCACTGCCTTGGTTGCCGGAGTATCATCCCAATGGAACAGATATCTTCTGTCGCCCTTATTGTCGTAGGCTACAAAGGCACAGGCTGTAGAACCGTCCGGATCTACCAGAACCTTCGATACATCTACGCCGTCCTTCTTCAGACGGTTCAGCATACACTCTCCGAAACCGTCCTTTCCCACGCCGGAAATAATTCCGCAGCTGTGTCCCATCCGCGCAACCGTAGAAATCATAATTGCGGAGGATCCGGACGGATAGGGACCGGAAAACAGCGCTGTTTCATTCAGAGGCTTGTCAACCTCTGTTCTCATAATCTCAACCAGGGTCTCGCCCATTGTCCAAATCTCAGCCAAGTGCCTTCACCGCCTTTTCCTTTTCCTCTTCGGACGCAAATTTCTGAATAAATTCTACTACCTCATGGTTCGGTCCGAGAATGGTGATATACTCTACGCCATGCTCCCAGTAAGGCAGAAATGCCGGTCCTTCATTGATATAATAACCTGCTTCTCTGATCTCCTTTACACAGGTTACGATATCGGTACAGTTCAGAGCTACGTGGTCGATAGCGCCGGTGGCGTTGGTTGCGCCTCCATCCTTCTCATAGGTCTCAATAATAATGTTGCCGTGCTCAAAGAATTTTACCGGATGTCCTCCGTAGGTGGTCTCCCATTTCAGCTTGAAGCCAAGACCCAGATAGAATTCCTCTGTCTTTTTGATATCATCTGTAGGAATTCCGATGTGCTGATAACCTTCTACATAATTTGTAAGCATAATAAAACCCTCCTTAAACTCATAGGGCAGATACTTTTTTCAAAATACCTGCCCTTTTTTCTTGTTTTACATTCTGATTTAGCCGTAAATGCTCTTCAGTACAGCCGGAGCCTTTCCGCTGCAGTTGAAGAAATCACTCTTGCTTGCGATTTCAGCTGCAATTGCCTTACGTCCCGGTCCTGCAATCTTACGCGGGTCATACTCAGTCTCCGGAAGTGTCTTGATTGCCTCTCTGACTGCGTCGGTATATACCTTCTTCAGTCCTGTTCCCACATTAATCTTGCTCATACCCATAGCAACACACTTGCGGAAATCATCCTCCGGCACGCCTGTACCACCGTGAAGTACCAGCGCAACGTCTGTCTGCTTGCGGATCTCCTCCAGAAGGTCAAATTTGATTTCCGGAGCAGCCTTATAGAAGCCATGTGCGGTACCGATAGCAACTGCCAGAGCGTCAATACCGGTTCTCTCTACAAATTCCTTTACCAGAGACGGATCGGTATATGCTTTTCCGGACTCCTCTACGTGGATATTGTCCTCGTGACCTGCCAGCATTCCCAGCTCTGCCTCTACGGAGCAGCCGTTAATACCATACGGACTGTGATTATGGGCGAAATCCGCGATTTCCTTGGATCTTGCAATGTTGGTCTCAAAGTCTTCCTTGGAAGCGTCAATCATAACATTGGTGAAGCCTGCCACAACAGCCTGCTTAATCTGCTCCATATCTGTCGCATGATCCAGATGCAGACAGAAGGGAACCTCCGGATAAGTCTTTGCGATACCCTTTGCAGTCTCTGCAATCAGCTCCAGGGAACCGATGTATTTGATTGCACCCAGGGAAGCCATCAGGATAACCGGCGCATTCTTTTCACGTGCACCCTCTACGATACCAACCATCTCCGGAATGGTGCTGAAATTAAATGCTCCTACTGCATATCTTTCCTTCGGATCTACATCTGTAGTAGCAAGCTTTACAGAGTCAGCCATAATCTGTTTCATTGTAAGTAACGGCATAATATTTCTCCTCTTTTCTTAAATTTGACCTTACAGGCTTCCGTCAATGGCTTTTTTCACCATGACATACGCGCCGTAAGCTACAACCTTGTCATTCAGCTCGGAAACACGGATTCTGTCCTCGTCAAAGGGGAAGCAGGCATGTCTGCGTATCTCGTTCATCATGCTGTAACGGAAATACTTATCTGCCTTTGCCATTCCGCCTGCCAGAACAATCACATCCGGATCAAGCAGGTTAATCAGGTTGGACAGTCCCACACCAATATAGTATCCCTCCTGCCGCAGCATGTCAATGGCATAGGCGTCCCCCTCTGCCGCTGCGTCGCTCAGGATTTTTCCATTTACCTTTTCCGGATCATAGTCAATGCTTTCAAAAGCAGCGGACTTGATTCCGGAACGGATATCCCGTTTCATGCGCTGATTTACTGCAGTTCCGGAAGCATACAGCTCAAAGCATCCGCTTCCGCCGCAGCCGCATCTGGGACCCGCAAAATTAATTGTCATGTGTCCGAACTCTCCGGCAAATCCGGAGCGTCCATGATAAATCTCACCTCCGATGGCAATACCGCCGCCGCAGCCGGTGCTGATGGTCTGATAAAGAACCACCTGCTCGCCCTTGGCCACGCCTACATTTGCCTCTGCCAGCGCACCCAGATTTCCATCGTTTTCCACATAAACCGGAACGCCGAACTCTTCTCTCAGTCGATCTCCAAGTGGAAAATTCTTCCAGCCCATCATCGGTACATCAATAATCAGACCGGTACGGTAATCCAGCGGACCGGGCGCCGCAACGCCAACACCCGCCAGATCCTCTTTTGTTTTTCCGGCTTCCTCCAGAACCTCATAAGCAAGCTCAATGGTATTCTGGAATACAGCATCCTCACCCTCATAGGTTCTGGACTTTTTTACCTTAAATTCAGTAATCGGCTCCCCCTGATCATTGAACACTACAGAGGTCGTTTTCGTTCCGCCGATATCAATAATCAAATAGTACTTCATACTTACTCTTCTTTACCCTTCTGTGCCATATCAAGCATAACTGCCAGGATAATGATTGCTCCGATTACGACCTTCTGCCAGTATGCGGAAATCTCCATCAGAGTCATACCGTTGTTGATAACTGCAATGATAGCGCATCCAAACATAGCTCTTGCTACAGATCCGGAACCGCCGGCCAGGGAAGTTCCGCCCAGAACGGTTGCTGCGATAGCGAACATCTCATATCCGTCACCGGTTGCCGGATGTCCATTGTTTACCTTGGAAGCTGCTACGATACCTGCCAGACCTGCTGTAATACCACAGATCATATGGCACTTCAGTGTTACCATCTTTGTATTGATACCACACATATGCGCTACAGAGGCATTGGAACCAACTGCGAATACGTGACGTCCGAATACAGTCTTGGTCAGAATAATGTGGAAAATTAAAACAACTATAATGGTAAACAGTACGATAACCGGAATAATACCTGTCTTAAAGCTCTCTGTCTCAATCAGACGTCCTGCACCCAGTACAGAGAAGCCATTGGGCAGACCATAAACCGGACCGCCGCCGGAAATGATGTAAGCCAGTCCACGGAATGCCTGCATCAGAGCCAGGGTACAAATCATGGGAACCAGTCCTCTATACGCTACCAGCCAGCCAATAAAGAGACCAATCAGGGCTCCGCCTGCCAGACCAACCAGAATCTGGACTGCCATAATCAGCGGTGTAGACTGAATATTCAGTGCCAGTACAACCTGTGCTGCCAGGATACCGGTAATCGCCATGGAGGAACCAACGCTGATATCGATACCGCCCAGGATGATTACATAGGTCAGACCAGTTGCCAGAATTGCGTTCAGACACATCTGTCCGAACAGGTTGATTACGTTTGCTGTCTTCAGGAAAGTCGTGTTACCGATGGAGAAACCGATAACCAGAAGAACCAGTACGACAATTACAATATTATCAGTAATTAACTGTTTAATATTTTTTTCTTTCATTTTATTTTCCTCTCTTATCTATAAGCTTTGAATATCTATAAGCCTTCCAATTTTTTTCGGTATTACTGCTTGTCTGAACCATCGGTAACCGGATTTGCAAGAGAAATCAGATTCAGCTCTGTAATCTCCTCACGGTTCAGCTCACCTGTCAGACGTCCCTCTGACATAACGTAAGCACGGTCGGCGACCTTGATAACCTCCGGCATATCAGAGGAAATCATGATAATACATCCGCCGTTTTCAACAAACTGGTTCATCAATGCATAAAACTCTGCTCTCGCATTTACGTCGATACCCTTGGTAGGCTCGTCCAGAATCAGAAGCTTTACACCGGCTGCCAGCCATTTAGAAAGGATAACCTTCTGCTGATTACCACCTGACAGATTTCCGCACAGTGCCTTGATGTTCGGCGCTTTAATCTTCAGCTTGTCCATGTACTCCTCACTGGTGGATACCTCCCAGGGAACATTGACAAAACCATTCTTTGCGTGGAACGGCAGGTTCGGCAGCGCAACATTTTCTTCAATTGATTTTTTCAGAAGAAGTCCGGTACGACGACGGTCCTCAGTAGCAAGTCCGACTTTTCGCCGAATTGCATCCGCCGGGTTCTTAATATGTACTTCTTCTCCATACAGGAATACCTTACCGGAAGTAATCTTGGTAGCTCCGAAGATCGCCTCCATAACCTCGGTACGTCCTGCTCCAACCAGACCGGAGAACGCTACAATCTCGCCGGCATTGGCATGGAAGCTTACATTTTCAAATACACCCTTCTGAGTAAGGTTTTCAACGCGAAGCATCTCTTCCTTCGCGGTATGTTCCGGTTTCACATAAGCGCCCAGCTCACGGCCAACCATGCTGTTGACGATGGTCTGCTCGCTTACCTCATTTACTTTATATTCTGCCACCTTCAGACCATCGCGGAAGATAGAACACTTCTCGCAGATGATAGGAAGCTCTGCCATACGGTGTGTTACATAAATCATTGTGGTGTTGGCAGCTTTCATCTTCCGGACCTGCTCAAAAAGAGAATCAATCTCTTTCTCAGAAAGTGAGGAAGTCGGCTCATCAAGGACTACTACCTTTGCGTGTTTGGAAATAACCTTTGCAATCTCGACCATCTGCAGCTGTGCAGCGGTCAGTTTGGAACAAAGAGTATGCGCATCTACTTCCAGACCCATTTCGTCCAGAACGGCCTGCGCATCGGCCTCCATTTTTTTACGATCCAGTAAACCGTTTTTCTGTTTCGGCTCACATCCCAGATACATGTTCTCAGCTACGGTCAGATGGGGAGCAATTGCTGTCTCCTGCTCAATAACTGCGATACCTGCATCCAAAGCATCCTTCGGAGTTTTAAAGTTACATACTTTTCCGTCCAGAATGACTTCGCCCCTTGTGGGCTTATAAATTGAAGCAATAATTTTAATCAGTGTAGATTTTCCGGCGCCGTTTTCACCGACCAGAGCATGGCATTCACCCGGATAAAAATCAATGCTGATATCCTCCAACGCTTTTACGCCCGGAAATTCTTTGGCAATATTTTTTACCTGTAAGAGCGGTTCCATATCTGTCCTCCATTTCCCTCTTTATTAAAAAGTGCCCAGAACCAATGGCCTGGGCACTTTAGACCAATACTTACTTAGTCTGATTTCCTATAGAAATTACTTCAGGTAATCTGCAACGTTCTCAGCAGTTACAAGCTTACACTCGATCAGGTCCTTCTGATCTCCTGCGATTGCGCCAGTTGTGAAGTACTCAGCGATCTTATCTACGATACCAGCGCCGATACCAACCGGATCCTGTGCAACTTCTGCTTCCCAAATCTTACCAACAACCGGGTCAGCGATGTACTGGCAAGCTGTCTCACCTGCATCGAAACCAACGATCTTTGTGCTTGCGCCTGCTGCCTGGATAGAGGACAGTGCGCCGTAACCGGTCGGGTCACCTACTACGAAGATGTAGGAAAGGTCATCGCCGTACTTTGTGATCAGGTTCTGCATGATATCAGCAGCCTTTGCCTGGTCGTTATCAGCATCCTGAGACTCGATCAGCGTCAGATCCTTGCCGCCGTCGATAGCAGCCTGGATGGTCTCCTCGAAACCAGCCTGACGGTCCTGAGTGGACTGTGCGGAAGCGTATGTGATACATCCAACGATGGATCCTTCCGGAGCATGCTCAGCAACGTACTCACCAGCAGTAACACCACCAGCCTTGTTGTTGGAGCCTACGAATGCAAGGTACTGATCCAGATACTGGTCATCCAGTGTACAGTCAAATGTGAAGATCTTAACGCCCTCTTTGTTAGCTGCCTGGATAGCCGGCATGGTTCCTGCGGGGTCGTTTGCGGAAAGTGCAACTGCGTCATAGCCTGCGCCTACGTAGTTGTTGATCAGGTCGGAGCACTTATTTCCGTCAAGCTCCTGGTCGCCAAGTGTCGGAGCCGGGATACCGAGCTTCTCACACTGAGACTTGATACCTTCCTCAACGCTCTGATAGAAAGCGTCGTTCTCTGTACCAACGATGAATGCCAGCTTCAGGTCTGCCAGATCCTTTGTCTCGCCTGCTGCGTCAGCGTCAGCTGCCGGAGCCTCTGCGGTCTCCTCTGTCTTTGTGTCTGCTGCTGCGTCTGTGCTCTCAGCCGGCTTGGAGCCGCATGCTGCCAGAGATGCAACCATCATTGTTGCCATCAGCGCTGCTAAAACTTTTTTCTTCATCTTTTTCATCCTCCTAATTTTGAAAAGATTTTTTAGAGTGTATTTAAATACTTCCCGCTCTGGAAGTATACACTTTCTCCCTTTTATTCCGGTCTCTCTTATTTTGCTGCCGGATACTCTGTACAGAGCAGTCTGTACGGTGCTTCATCCTCCTCGATGGACGGATATCTTCCCAGCGGATTCTTGAAGCGGTTGTCTGTGTTGTCATCATTGGTTGCGGAAACCTCTCCAATCAGGGACGGGCCGCCTTCCGGAATGATGAACTCATGATACAGGTACGGATACAGTGTCATGCTTTCGCCCGGGTGAAGGGTTACCTTGCTTCCTGCCGGCATGGTGTACTGTCTGCCGTCCTGGCAAATCATAACGTCGGTATCCAGGAAATCTCCTGTCTCCGGATCTGCGTTGTAGAATGTAAAGATAATGTCGTTTCCGCCGCGGTTGATGATGTCTTCCATCTTATTCCAGTGGAAATGCATCGGAGAAACCTGACCGGAATCACACATCATAATTTTCTCTGCGTAGGGCTTTTTATATTTCGGATTATGTACATTACCATTGCGGATGGTAATCAGCGCCAGACCCAGGGTATCGAAATGACCCTCACCGTAGTCTGTTACGTCCCAGCCCAGAGCATTGTCACGAATCTCATCATACTCATGACCCTTCTCTGCCCACTCCTCCGGAGTGAAGCTTAAGTACGGCGGAAGCGCGAATTTGTACTCTGCCAGTAATGCTTCAAATTTTTTGATAACTGCATTGATTTCTGATCTCTTCATAACTCTGACTCCTTCTATGCTTTTATCGCATTGATTTTCTCTATTGCTGCATCTATCTTATCTTTTCCCTCGATGACGGAGAACTTAAGAACGTTGGTCTCCTTCTCAAAGGGTTCCAGATAATGTACGGTATTATTTTCAATATGATGAAGCTTTCCGTATACGCTGGAATTGGACGGCTCCAGACCCAGGACATAATCTCCGGATGCCATGGACTTCCATTCCATAAAATATGGAAGATTCTTCTGATTGAACTCAATGGTCAGGCCGATGTTCAGCTCATGGTTGGCTACCAGTACCATAGTGTCCAGCTTGTCGTCGGACTGCATATCATGGATGAACACGTACTCGCACTCATTGTCAATGGGCGTCTCCAGCTTGTTCCATCGTTCTACGTACTTCTCGGAAAATTTTTCTCTTCCGACCACCTTTTTGGAAGGTACGTAAAGCTCACAGTTTTCATTCAGGAACGGATATCCCACATTGCAATGATACAGGAGCATCAGCGGTTCCGGACGGAACGCCTGATTTTCAATCTCGTCCGTTACCGTAATACTGTTTTCTCCCAGAACGCTTTCTATCCTTCTGCGAAGAACCATATTCTCACCGAACAGCTCTGCCTCCCGCATCTCGCCGGAAATCACCAGCTTGCAGGTCTCGCCCTCGGTAATCACATCTGTGCATACATGCTCGGCCGGTGTGGTACGCATACGGCCGTGCATCGGATAATCCTTTCCGTCTACGGTGCAGGGAGCGCAGATATTTTCCAGGCCACAGGTGAAAAACAACCCACCCATGATGCTTCGAAGCGCTTCCTCTCCGTTGGTGTCATACTGATTTCTTCCTTCCAGCCCGGGCTTCGCAAGAAACGTCATGTTCATGCCCTTATAGGAAAAATCCGTAACGTCCAGCGCCTTATCCGCTGCGGAATGGAAGAAAATGTCGCCGCATTTTGCTTCGATGGCGTTCATGTACTCCGCGCGTCCCTCTTTATAAACAATCGGACGGGCGTATACCATCTGCTGCAGGCTTCCGCAATATTTCATCAGTTTCTTATCCATTGCTGTCATCCTCTCAACCGCTTACTCAAGATTTGCGTGATATCTCCAGAGGCTCTTCATATCAATCTTACGCTCGTCGATAATCATCTTTGCAACTACATCTCCGAAAAGCAGAAGGCTCTGCTCAAACAGGGATGTCATGGGCTGTACGGAATCAATCTCGTCCTCCAGATAATTCTTGGTTCTCACCGGAATACGAACCATGAACTCGCACAGGTCCTTCATCTCACTGTTGGGATTGGAACCGATATGTACGATTTTAGCGCCGATTCCATGTGCCTTCTTCGCAATCCCCAGCGGGAACAGGGAGCCGCCGCTTCCGGATCCTACAATCAGAAGATCCTTATCGGTGATAGCCGGCTCGGTGATCTCTCCCACGTAGTGGGTTTTGATTCCCAGATGCGCCAGCCTCTTGCAGATAGCCTGCAGGGAGAGAAGTACTCTTCCGACTCCTACGAAGTATACCTGATCTGCTTCCAGAACTGCCTGTACGAATTTTTCAACCGTTTCCGGTTCTACGGCTCCCAGAGCCTTGTCCAGCTCACCCAGGACTGATTTTACGGTTTCATTATAATTATCACTGTAATATCCCATCTTTATGACCTCTTGCTGTTAATCTCATCTTCCATGGCCTTCAGTCTCTTCAGACTTCCGGTCTGGTCATCCTTCTTGATACAGGTGCTTCCCGCTACGAAGATATCCGCTTCGCCGGACATTCCATAAGTAGAAATGTTCTCCGGGGAAATTCTTCCGTCCAGAATCACTCTGGTATCCAGCCCTCTCGCGGTAATCATTTCATGTAAATCATGAATCTTCTTTGCCGAGTAAGCTGTCTGTGCCTCGCCTTTCACCTGGGCGAAGCCCGGATTAATCAGCATCAGAAGCACTGCGTCGCATTTATCAAGGATGTACTCCAGCTCATACAGCGGCGTCGCCGGCTTCAGAGCCACACCAGCGCGGATACCCTTGCTGTGAATGTAATTCAGCATACCGTCCACGTGGTCACAGGTTTCTATGTGAAATACAATCTGAGAAGCGCCTGCCTCAATCAGTTCGTCGATAAAGAACTGTGGATCCGTTACCATTACATGTGCTTCGAACTCCAGATTGGTTTTCTTTCGGAGCTGCTTTACAGTATCAAGACCCAGCGGCATGCTCGGGCTGAAATGTCCGTCCAGAATATCTACATGAATCATCTCCAGTCCGGCTTTCTCTACCATCCGGCACTGCTGCTCCAGGTTACACATATCCAGCGTAATCATGGACGGGGAGATATGACAGGATTTTGCCCAAATTTTCTCGTTCATTTTTCCTTTTCTCCTACATCTTGTACATTAGTGCATTGCCCTTACTAACTTTATATGAACAAATTATACATCATTCTCATCATTTGTCAATCCGGCAATTCCAATTTTTATGTTTTACACAAAAGCTGTTTTCTTTTTTGTATAAATTACACAAAAAAGGAGAAGTCTGCTGGTTCATTCTCCCACCAGCATTCTTCTCCTTTGTACATTGACTTTATTTTAACATTTAATCCAGCATTTCCCCTTCAAAGGTTTTGTTTACTGCATTACACACAGCGCCGAGGACCGGCATTTTCTCCATAAACTTTACCTTTTTCACCAGAGTCCGAACCTTTTTGTTGGCAAACTTCCGTTCGTTGATGATGTCCTCCAGCCGCTTCAGATACTTTTCCTGCCAGAAGATACTGTCCATTCCCAACAGGATAATCTCGAAGTTCATGATATTCTGCAGACTGATGATCGCGCAGGACAAGTCGTCGATCAGCTCCTGCATAACCCGATCTGCTTCCGGATCCTCCATCTGACAGAATTCCCGATACGGAATCTTTCTGCCAAAGACGGCCTCTATCTTTTCCTCCACTCTGTCAGAACCGATGTAAGCCTCCAGACAGCCGATATTGCCGCAGACACATTTCCGGCCATGATGGTTGATGGAAAGGTGTCCCATCTCCGGAGGATAGCCGGAATTGCTCTGGTATCTGTGTCCATTGGTCATGATACCGCTTCCGACGCCCTTTTCAATACCCAGTACCAGCACATCCTGATATCCCTGCCCGTTTCCGTAGAGCTGTTCCACCAGCGCCGCGCTCTGGACATCATGATCCAGGAACACCGGAATTCCATAGCGCTTCTGCATAGGCTCCGCCACATCCAGATTCTGTATTCCGTGAAAATAACCCGGATTGATAATCCGGCCCTTCTTCACATCTACCGGTCCCGGCGTCGCTACTCCGATGGCAATGATCTTTTCTTCCCGCTCCAGCAGGCGATCCAGCAGACGGTAGGCGATCTCCATGATTTCCTCTCCGCCCGACCATTCCCGTTCTACCCGTTCGTAGGCAATGATATTCATGTTCAAATCACAGATCGCCGCCTCCAGACAGCCGCGTCCAAACAGAATTCCTATGTATTTCGGAGCTTCAGGACTAATCTCCAGCTTTACAGGCGTTCTTCCCAGCTTTGCCTTCGTCGTCACTGCCGCTTCTCTTAAGTATCCCTGCTCAATCAGTTCATTGACAATCGCGGAGATCGCCGTCTTGGTCAGATGCACCTCTCTTGCCAGTTCGATTCTGGAGGTGCATTTTCCCGTAGCGATCAGTTGGAGTACCAGACCTCGGTTTCGTTTTTTCAGATAATCTTTATTTACCCCTAGTCTAGCCATAGCATTTATCAGTTCTCTGCGAGAAACTTCTCAACCTTCTCTCTGGTAGGCAGAGATGAGATCGCTCCTTTCTCCTGTACGGAAAGGGAGCCGCTCACATTGCCGTATTTTACCGCTTCCTTAAGAAGCTCCGCATTCAGCTGCTCCACGGAAGATACACCGTGATTCAGCACACAGGAAAGGAAACCGCCCCAGAATGCGTCTCCGGCTCCCGTGGTGTCTGCCACATGGGATACCGGAAAGCCCGGAACCACATAAGACTTTCCGTCGTAGAATACCTCCGCGCCATCGCCGCCCAGGGTCAGGACTGCCGCTGCAATATCATATTCCTTCATGACATTCAGAAGGTTATCATGTCCCCCTACCATGTCAATCTCCTCATCGGAGAGCTTCAGGAAATCCACGTATTTCAGAATGGAAAGCACCTTCTCGGTGCAGGCCTTCTTGTCATCCTTCCACATCAGATTCCGGTAATTGATGTCAAAGCCTACCAGCTTACCCAGCTCTTTCGCTCTGGCCATGGCATACTCGGTAGCCTCCACTGCCGGTCCGGCAGAAAGGCTGCAGGAGCCTGCCTGTACGATACGGCAGTCCTTCAGATCCTCGTCCCGGATCTCGCTCTTGTCCAGCAGCATATCCGCGCCGGGCTTTCTCGCGAAGGTAAAGCTTCTGTCATTGTTCTCGTTCAGAGATACAAACGCCATGGTTGTAGTCGCGTCGTCTGTCATCTCCGGCGCCAGCGGCGTTACATGATTCTCCCGCAGGGTTTTCAGCAGAAACTTTCCGAAATCGTCATTGCCCACCTTGCAGTACATGCCTGCCTGAAGTCCGTTTCTTGCCGCGCTGATTGCTACATTTGCGGGCGCGCCGCCTGCGTTCCGGATATAACTTGCCTCCTCCTGGCCGGGAAGAAAATCAATCACCATCTCACCAATCGTAATAAAATCCATAAGCCCTCCTACTTCATCCTTCTTGTATTTTAAAGCACTTCACTTTAATCCTATGCTACTAAAATCATAACAATAAACGAAAAAATGTCAATCCCTGTTTTTCATTTGGCGTTTTCTCTCCCGTACTTCCATAAGGATTCTGCCCGCTGCCAGAAAGCTTACAAGCAGCAGAAACAGATAGATTTCCACCGGCGTCTCATCCCCGGTCGGCGCAGCCTGGGCACTGGTCAGCGCGTCTGGACCTCCTGCATGTTCTTCCGGTTTTCTCATATTCTGAATCGTCAGGCTTAATTTTATCAGCTCTGTATTTTCCCCTGCGTAAGTAAGGGTAAACGGCTGCTTCTCCTCTGAAAGCAGATACCCATCCGGAGCTGTGATCTCCTTCACATAATAGCAGCCAAAGGGCAGATCTGCTGTGAAAACAAGGGTGCCGTCCGCGTCTGTAACGCCTGTTTCCAGAAGCGTGTCCGCCGTGAGGAGACAGGTGCCATCCGCCCGATTGACGGGTTCTGCCGTATACAGGCCGATTTCTGCTCCCGCCAGGGCTTTACCGTCGGCGGCATCTGTCTTATGCACGGTCACTTCACTCCTCTGACGGGGATTGAGCCAGCGGACGCTTCCCTGCCGCGCATCTACCGTACTGGTGTAGCCGTCCCGGTAAGCAAGGGTGAAGAGAATCGGCTTTTCATCGCGCACATAGCCTTCCGCTGTCTTCAGTTCCCGAATCTCATACTGGCCCAGATAAAGTTCTTTGAACTCCAGTATGCCACTCTTATCTGTAACGCCCCGGGCCTCCTGCTTTTCAGAGCGTACACCCGTCAGCACCTGCTCACCTTTCCGGAAGCAAATTCCCGTGACGCCGTCCGGATGTTCAATGTCCTCCGCCGCATAGACTGCGAATTCCACCTGACCCAGACCCTTTTCCCGGTATCCAAAGGTCGAACGCAGCCACTGGCCCACATGCTGTGCCGGTGTCCAGCTTTCCAGAATTTCTCCGTCCTTTTGCAGATGCACATCGCCGGTTACAAAGGGATTTTCCAGGACAATGCAGCCCGTCTCCGGCACTGAGGCCGGGTTCAGATGGCCGCCCTCTGTCACACTGCCCGGCGCGTCCGGAATCTGAAACTCCACTTTTGCTCCCTCCGGCTCCCGCAGTTCCACATTGCCGCTCTCTGTATAGCTCTCTGTAAATTTCACCAGATAGCCCTCCCGCGGCAGCTTTTCTGTGATGGTGTAACACTTATCCACAGAGAGCCCCCGGATGGTATACCCGTTATCCACTCTGGTCATCCAGGTTTCCACAGGCTCTCCCTTCTCATCCGTAATCTCCAGGCAGGCGTCCGCCAGTTCGTTATGGGTCAGATCGTCCTGCAGGCGGATCGTGAGCTTCGTCGGGGCATTTTCCACAAAATCACTGAAATTCAGGTAATGAACGGAATCATCCTCCCTGTCCTTCGCCACGTCATAAAGAATCTCCTTCGTGCTGCTGTAGTAGCCGTCCGGCGCTTTCGTCTCCCGGATGCGGTAGAGACCGATGGGAACATCTGTCACAAAGCGCGCCAGCCCGTCCGCTCCGGACAGGGCCGTCTCCACCTCCGTTCCTTCCCGGTAAATCAGCTCACCAAAAATATTGCGGACGTCCTCTGCCGCGTATAGGGTAAAAGCGGCGCCGGATACCGGAATCCGTTCTTCTCCGTCCACACCGTATTTTTCTGCCAGCATGCCGATCCGGCGGGGAGCATCCGGATCTTTATCTGGATCCTTATCCGGATCTTCACCCGGTTTTTCGATCTCCTGTTTCGGATTCTCAAACCGTACGGAAATGATGTCTCCCAGATCCACCGTCTGCGTACACATTCCCGGATCCCGATAATAGCCAGCCGGAGCCTTCACCTCCACGACACGGTAGCTTCCCGCCGGAAGTCCGGTTACCTGCACCTTGCCATCCTGCCCGGTCCGCAGCACAAGCGCTGCCTCCGTACCATCCGGCAGCATGCGTTCTGCTTTCACCAGCTCGCCCTTTCCTTCCGGCACATCTATGGTAAAATACTGCATGGCTCCGGTTTTCTTCTGTTCCGCATACTGTTCCAGCACCAATGCGTCTTTTTCAAAAAGTACCCCCTCCTGGCTGTCCGGATAGCCGATTTGTTCCTTCGCCTGAAGCACATATTCCGCTCCCGGAAGTCCCATAATCTCATATATCGGGGTCTCAATCCGGTTACCATTTTCATCGGTTTCTTTTTCCGTTCCCACCGGAACCGGTCCCTCCTTCGTAATTTCCAGAACACCGGCTTCCGGCTTCAGGAACAGGCTCACCACCTGGAGCTTTCCCGTATCCAGTACGGTAAAGGCCACATCCTTTTTCCCGTTATTCGAAGCATACTGCTTGGACAACTCCAGGCTGTCTGTCTTGTCCGTTACATAGCCGTCCTTCAGCAGGAATCCTTCTTCATAGCCCGACGGAGTTACCAGTTCCCTTACCCGGTAGGTTTTTCCCTGCTCCAGCTTCCGGATAATCGGATTGTTTTTTGAAACAGTCGTGAATGTTTCCACAACGGACTCATTTTCGTCCAAAAGCTGCAGAGTTGCGCCGGTCAGCTCGTTTTCCGTAAACCAGTCCATCAGGTTAATCTGTACGCGGATCGGGGCATTTTTTACCACGCCCTTCAGGCTGATGGTTTCCCGCTGATCCGCCCGGTAGGAAGCGTCCACATTGACGCGCATGGAGCTGCCTGCGTATCCTGCCGGGGCATGAAGCTCTTTCACGTAATATCTGCCCAGTGGCAAATCTACGGCAAAGACCGCGCGTTCTACCTTTCCTTCCGCGTTCAGCGCCGTGGCCGCCTGACCCAGCAGGGTATCCTTTTTCACCAGGATTTTTCCCCGGTAATCAGCAATATTCTCCGCCGCGTATAGTCCAAATGCTGCTCCGGCCAGCACCCTCCCGGTCTCGGCGTCCTGTTTCTCTATGGCAAGCCGCACCTGCTGCCGGGGATTCTGATACATCGTATCCCGGTAAATGACCGGCACCTCCTGGCCCGCCCAGGTAATCTCAATACTGCGGGGCTTCGCGTTTTCCGTACTCAGGGCAAAACCTGCGCCCGCCTTCACCTGCGTCACCGTGTAGCTTCCAAGCGGAAGCCCCCACGGAATATCGGTTCCTTCCAGATCCTTCTGTCCGGTCCAGGTCTGGCCTTTTGCATCGGTCACAAGGGTCATGAGCAGTTCTCCGGCTTCGTATAGCTTCTCTTTGTTTGCTCCCTCCTGCGTATAGATATCTGCTGCCGCGCGGATTTCAAATTCCGCGCCCGCCACCGGCTGAGCCTCATAGGTAAACTGATATCCTGTTTCCGTCTTTTGTGCTCCTTTCAGCTGTTCCCCCTCCGCGTACACACTGATTTTACCCACTGCCGGGGTGTTTTTCTGGCGCACCTTCACTACGAAAGCCTTTGCTTCGCTGTCATAAACTGCCTCTCCCGAGGAAATGATGAATTTCACAGAGCCTTCCGGCGTCGGCCTCCATTTTCCATCGGCCTCCGTTTCGTAAAAGGTTCCGTTTCCACTTTCGAAAATACTCTTTTTGGCAATGACGCCCTCATGCCCCTGCAGGATATATCCGTCTGGGGCGGACACTTCCTCCAGCTCATAGATACCGGTCGGAAGCGCTGTGGGCGTATCCACATAGCAGGTTCCATCCTTCTTTACCTGCCGGGTCGTATACGGCTTTGTATAGGTTCCAAGCTGCGCGCCCTGGCTGTACTGCACTACCAGATCGCCATACTGCTCCTGATAGGCCTTCTTCTGGGCCGAGCTCCATTCCGTTGTGTAATAAGAGAACCATTTTCCCTCCGTATCATGGATCACGTAGGACGCACCCGGCTTTTGCACCGGCTTTCCCGTGACACTGTCGTATTTTTCTATCCGTACCAGGGCATTGACCGGACGGTCCTGAAGAATCACCAGATCCGATAGCTTCCGTCCCCGTCCGTCTCCCTCGACCGTTCCGTCCCGATCGTCACCCGCTATCTGCACCACAAAGGGCCGGGTAGCAATCCGGTTCTTCGGAACTGTTGTCTCCACAATCAGATAACGGCCATAGGCCAGGGACGGCGTCGTCACCATACCGCGACTGTCGCTGAACAGCTCGCCTGTCAGATACTCGTTCGGGCTCTCTGCCTCATAGACATATCCCTCTCCATAGTCCAGTTTCTTAACCAGCTTTCCAGCCTTCACTTCCGCACTGTCCGCCTCCGCGAAGACCTGTGCCGGGCAAAAAGCGCGCACGGCACGGTAATCCAATGTCTGTCCGTCCCGAAAATCATCTATGACTGCCTGCACCACCTCCACGTCGGAAAGATCCGCATATCTTCCATCTGCGAATTCTGACAGGGCATAAATGGAAAATCCGGCTCCCTCCAGAGGATCCAACCGGTCGGTCCGATCCGTTCCTGCCACCTTGTAGAAGGTCAGCCGCTGCTTTTTCACCTGCTCATAGACTTTGAAATCCCTGATTTCCACCTCCGGTACTTCCTCGCCCTGCCACTCCAGGGTAAATTCCGCTTTCTCCGGATTGACCAGGTAGCCCTCGCCCGCTTCCTGCTCCTGCAGATAATAGCAGCCAAGCTCCAAATTTTCGATGCAGATCTGACAGCCCGTCCCAATCTCTATCGTGTCCCTTCCGGACGGATCCTGCCGATAGTACCGCACACCGTCCCGGCTTCCGGTAAAGCGCAGTCGAATCTCCTCATCCTTTCGGTACAGAGCACCTGTGGCGCCGTCCTGATGGATCAAATCCGCCGCTGCGAACAGCTTGTAGGCTGCACCGGTCAGACTGGCTTCGCCCTGGGAAACGCGCTCCTTTCCCTCCGCGTCGTTTTTCGTAAACCAGATTTTTCCCCTGACCCGTTGATTTTCAAAGGTTCCGCTGTCCCCATTGGTCAGCGAAATCGTCTCTCGGTTTCTCGCCACATCCGGCGAAATCACCAGGTCATAGACATTTTTTTCGTTCTCCCCCTTCCAATCTCCGTAATAGCCTTCCGGCGCCTGTGTCTCGATAACCCGGAATTTACCCTGATTATCCGGCGCGTAGTACAGCCAGGCCGGGCTTATGTATATCCCTTTCTGGTTTTCCGTAAGCTTCATGCCTTCCGAACCGCCGTTCAACGTCCCTGTCTCGTAAGTCTGGCCTGTTCCTTCTGTGGTTCCCTTATAGGGCAGATATTTTCCGGCTCGCCGGCTCCACATAAAGACAGAAAACTCCGCGCCGCTCAAGGGATTGCCGGTCTCGCTGTCGGTCTTTTCCACCTGAACCTTTACCTTGAAGGGTTCATTGTACAACTGGGTATCTGTCACGTCTCCACCGGTCACCAGACTCTCCAGCTGCGTATAATAGCCTGGCGTCTGTTCCGTCACCTGATAGGAAATGAGTCTGCCTCTTTCGTCATATTTGATAAGCGGCTTCTCGCTTCCATCCGGCATGACGCGTCGATTAAAGCTGTAACGCCAGCCCCGGCTTCCGTTAGTTCGTGTATTATTGACCTGCGTAGCCGTGGTCTGTCCCGGAAGTGTCCGCATCAGGCGTACAACCAGGCTGTCTGCCCGGGAACCTGAAACAGTCCAGTTCTTCTTCCCCTGAAACTGCAGGGTTCCATACTTCAGCGTTGGTGTGACCACGCCTGCCTTTCGCGTCTGCTGATGATACATACCGCCTTCAATGGCGTAATCCAGCACTGCGCCTGCCTTCACCGGATCTGCCGAAATCTCCGGCTGTCCTGCGCCTGTCTCATCCCTGTTGGTGGGATAGACAGCATCCGCCAGAAGATAACGGTACTTCTCCTTCAAACGCAGCCTCACGGTGCAGCGATAGGTCGTTCCCGCTTCATCCGGCACTTTCCAGATAAGCTTTCCAGTGGCCCGGTTAAGGGATGCCTGTCCGCCGTCAGCGCTCAGAATTTCCACCGGTTCCCAATATTTCGTCTCAATCTGATCCGTCAGCGTCTTCCGAACTGCCTTAACCTCTGACGCTTTTTTCTCAATATTTAAAAGTGTCTGGGCAAATGCGGAACCATTTCCTCCGTCAAAGGATAGGGTCTGCCAGAAATTGGCTGCATGATCGGCGCTTCCCGCTATTTCCTGCAGGAGTTTCGCACCTGACGCGTCTGCGGTCATGCCTATCGCCAGTGTAAACAGCTCCGTATTGGGCAGACTGCGAATCTGTGCTGCCTTCGCCCTCACATTTGCCAAATCCGTTTCACACTCACCGTCCGAGATAAATATGACCTTGGTGTATACATTTTTCCGACGGCTGTCCGTGGCGTTTCGTGTTGTGATAATATCATACGCTTCCTGAAGGGACGAAAGATAATAGGTTCCGGAATAATTCTTCACCTCGCTGACCGCCCGCTTCACCTGCTCGTAATTGTCCGTCAACGGCGTATAATTATACAGTCCTTTATCCCGCTTATCGCCTGTGATTTTACTGTATTCATCCGCAAAACTCCAGAACGCCACCCGGGAACGCAGTCCGTCTCCGGTCACTTTCGCATTCTGGGCCGCAATCATATCCACCAGCTCCTGGATTCCCTTTTTTGCCATGGAAAGCCGATCATAGCAGCCATTTTCCAGCATCGGCATGATTTTGGTTCCATTCTGGTTGTAATGGCGCTCCCAGAAATCAAAGCTGCCCGGCAGATTATAAAACCACACATTTTTTTTGTAATCATACCCTGTAAAGTAATCTATCATGTGCAAATAAATACCACCCTTGTAATAATAATGGGCGGGATTGATGCATGGAGAATGATAACCCATGTAATTATACGCGCTTCCGTCTTCATGATTGTAATCGCTCAGCGCCATGGTTCTCGTTCTGTCCAGAATGATAATATAATCGGTGGGAATATTAGAATAATCTGAAGTATCTTTTTCTGTGATCGTCAGTTCCGCGTAACCATCCTCGATATTGGTCCAGCGGGCAGACTTTTCAAGTTCAATATCCGGCTCATTGTCTTTCCTTGTGTGGGACTGATTTCCCTGGAAATCTCCGGGAATGCTGCTGTCTTCCCCGGACAGCTCCCCCTGCTCCTGACTTTCCAGTTCATAAATACGAACTTCCACGTCCGCATCCGGCATTTCAAAGGTCAGGACATCTTCTTCCTCTACGGCCTCCAGTTCGCCATCCTCACAGGTGATTTCAGCTGCCCAGATATTCATTCCCGTGTTGGTCACACGGATCTTTACCTTGGTTCCTTCGTAAAGCTCGTCGCTGTCCGCCTCTGCCGACAGCGTTTCGGAAGGATTGCCGTTCGGATCCTCACAGCGGATCCGAAGTGTCCGGAGTCCTTTTTCAGACTCTCCGGGCTCCTCCGGTTCCTCCTGCTCTGTCGTTTCCGATACCCCGCTGTTTTCCGGCTGTTTGACGCTCTCTGCCAGATCTTCTGTATCCAAATCCGGCTCTTCTGTATCTGTCGCTTCTTCTGTCGGTTCTTCCAGCCGAACGGTCACTTCCGTCTCCCCGGCCTTTCCGGGACTCTCTGATACATCCGGTGTCTCCGATATTTCTGCCGCATAGCTTATGCTTCCTCCTCCAATCAGAGGACCCAAAGAAGACACTGACAGCGTCAATGCCAGCATCAGTGTCAGCAGTCGCTTCCCGGACCACTTTTTCCATTTCATTCCATGATCTGTCCTTTCTTTCTTTTCGTATCATCCTCCTTCGTAAGTAACCGTCGTCCAGCGTCCTCCGTTCTTCTACACCTGACTACCTGCCTTTCCTGCCGCTTTGTCTGCATGTTTTCTTCTTCGTGGAATCGTGAGGAGATGCTCCTCTGTGAATCAGTAAGAATCTCTGATACACGAAGAATACCAGATTCTGGAAAATAAGTCAAGTATCTAAATCATTTTTCTCTCTTTTGCCTCTGCGATAGCCGCTGTTTTATTTTTCACGCCTAATTTCCTGTAAGTTTCCCGACTGTGGTATTTCACTGTAGCTTCTGACAGCTTCATTTTTTCCGCAATGGCCGCTGAGGAAAGCCCCTCGGACTGATATCTCAAAATTTTTACCGCATTTTCACTCAGAATAATTTCATCTTCCTGTCTGCCGCCAAGATACCGCGGATAAAATTCCTTCATCTGTCCGCATTCTTCCAGCACCTGCTTACGGAATGAGCGATCCTTCCAGGTCGGTTCTCCTTCTTCAAGCATCGAAAGCAGAACGCTCCCTTCCCTGCTCAACAGTCTCACAAAATGATAGCTTTCTGCCTGACTGACGCATGCCTGCAGATTTTCCCGCCACTCCTCCTGTCCGGTTCGGTACTGCACCACTGCCAGAAGAAGATGCAGCTCCATCAGAATGTAGGTCCGATTCATGGTTTCCGCGTAATAAAGCAGCTGCTGCAACAGACAATACGCTTCTTCATAACGCTTCTGTTGAATATACACGCGTGTCTTGGTCAGATAACGAAAACGTTCCAGGATACTGAATTCCAGCGTCTCGTCAGGCGCCTGCTCCATCCAGGACGCCCCGTCATTTCCCTGATAAAGGGAAATCCGGCATAGAAAGGCATCGATATTTGTCAGTAAATTCGGCGCTTCCTTTTCCGCGCGCGTCCGAAAGCCTGCAAGGGATGCCGCTGCCCCTTCCGCATTATTTTTCAGCACCGACAACCAGGCCAGTGTCCCAATGCCCACGAATACCTGATCCAGTTTTCCGCCGCTTTCGGCCTCCATTTTTCCTTTTTCCGCCTGAGAAAATATCTCAAAGGTGTCCTCGCCTTTTTCCAGAAAACTCTCTGCCAGTATCAGTGACACTAAGCCTTTCCCATATTTTCCCAGAATAAATTCAGCGGGCTTTCCGATACTCACCACCATTTCCCGTTCTTTTCTGCTCCATTCGCAGAAATCCTTCCCGCCATTCATCATGGAAGGCAGATTACTGGTCACAGACAGATCCGGGAGCGTACTTCTCCACTCACGCAGAAACAGATCCGCATTTTTAATTAAATCAATCATATCCATGCTTCCCCGATGGGGCAGCGCAATTTTCAGATATATCAGCCGGCTTCTGGCTTCCCTTCGCTGGCCGCCTGTGTGCGTATCTGCATACTGCTCCAATGCCTGATACCATCGCTCGCTCTCCTCGATGTTCATAAGCATGGAGTGCAACAGACTCATCCCCGCCATCAGCGCAGGACTCTCCTCTATGATTTGTTCCGGCAGTTCCAGATAATAGCGGCGCAGTTCATAATACCACCCGCTGGACGGATTTTTATTTGCATTGGAAATCAGAAGTCTCGAAATGCTCTCCATATCCCGGCACTCCTCATACATGGACAGCGCTTCCGGTATCTGATTCTCCAATTCATAGTATAATCCGGCAGTATAATAAAGCCGGCGGATTTGTTCCAGCGTTTTCTTTCTGCCCAGTCTCTGACGCATGGATTTCCGCATGGGCCAGCGGCATTTCCAGACACCGTCCACTCCGGCTGTCTCAAAGAAATTGCCGGTTTCTTCTGCCTTGGCGATCACTTTCTCCACATCGCTTCGACCGGTCAGCATAGCCGCCAACCTGATTGTAAAGGTCTCCACGATGCAGATGTTCATAAAGAATTCCTGTAGCTCCACATCCCATTGCTCATATACATGGCTTTCCAGATAATCCCATTCACGTTTCTGGGTACGTTCCAGATCGCCCTTTTCCATGGCAAAGAAAAGCAACGAAAGCGGATTGCCGCCGCCCATTCTCCATGCCCTCTCATGGAGCTCGTCCGGAAGACAGATCCCGTACTGCTCCAGGTATGCACGCTGTTCTTCAATGGAAAAGAGAAAATCGGATTCTTCTATTTCCACAAAGATGTATTTGGTACGCAGGGTGAGCAGCCAACGGGGGAAGGGACAGCGCGCAATCAGAATCAGCCAGACATCTTCCCGTCCCAACAATTCCTGAATCACCTTATAATAGGCCTCCCGTTCTTCCACGCCTGTTACACTCTGCAGGTCGTCAATAACGACCGTATGCTCCACGCCCTGCTCCCGGACCGCGATCTGACTGGCTTCCGTCTCTGCCGCACTGTAATAAATGCATCGCTTCATATTCAGATTATGGATAATCAGCGATGTCTTTCCCACTCCGGTTACGCCATACAAATACAACGGCGTCCGAAACCGCCGGCTCGACCGAAGCTTTCGCACCGCTTTCTCCGGGCAGATGTATTTATCATCGGTGGTTTTGGTGTTCTTTGACATGGCAGATTCCTCCTTTCCCGCTATGATAGTATTATAACAGATGCCGCAGGCAGAGGACACTATTCGAAAGGATAGTTTTATATTTCGGGAAGACTTTGTTTTATGCAGAGGGCCCCCCACCCCACCTCCGGATTCGGATACTCTGCATACGCCGGAAGCGGACGGGTTCCCTTTTTCAGATAGGCAATCGCTTTTTCTCCATAGAGATAAGGATCGTTGCCGTCGACGATCCCCCACTGCAATAAAAGAGCGGCGGCTCCAGTGGCAAAGGGGGTGGCGAAGGATGTGCCGGTGGCTTCGGCGTAGGTGCCACCGAGGGCGGTGGTGAGAACACGGACGCCCGGGGCAACGAGAATCGGTTTCTCACGAAGATCACGGGTGTTACCACGGCCGGAGAAATCGGCGTAAGTAAGGGTGCGGCTGTCATAAGCGCCGACGGCTGCGACACGGCGGGCGGTGGATGGAATCGTGAGGGTAGTGTCTGCAGATGGGTGTAAGAACCGGGTGCCGCCGTTCAGGGCGACAGCGCTGGGGAGCCACAGGTGATAGCGGCCATCGCGAATCTCGCCGGCGGACAGTTCAAGTGTCCAGATGCCAGTGTCCACGTAATCGCTCCGGGACAGCAATTCCAGATAAATCTCCTGGGACTGGCTGTAGGGCGAAGGTTCCCCGTAATACAGCAGAATCTCTGTCTCCTCCAGCACAAAACGCTGAGCTCCCAGAAGTTTCTGAATAGGCCCCGCCTTTCTTCCACCCGGGCTTATCAGCGTTATGTCAACCTCATCCAGATAGGATTTCCAGATCTGGATGCTGAAGGCGGTCTCGTATTCGCCCACAGCCAACTCTACTGTCTCCGTCGTCCGCTCCTGCAGGCTCCCCGCCGCGTGACCGGCTGCATAGCCCTCATTTCCCGTACCGATACAAATGACCGATTTCCAGACGTTAGCAATGTCAGCGATATAAGTCTCCAGAAGAGAAGTGCCATCGTGGGCGCCATAGGTATTGCCAATGCTGATATTCACTGCCACGGGCAGGCGAAGCTCCAGTGCCTTTCGAATGCAGTAATCCAGCCCCTGCATCAGCTCCGTGGTCCTGGGGAAACCGTCCTCCCGGGGCGTTCCCAGCTTCACGGCCAGGAGCGGACTGCGGCTTGCGATTCCCCGGTAGCGTCCGCCGCTGGCCCGGCCATTGCCCGCCGCGATACCCAGAACCCGGGTGCCGTGGCCGCTGACGTCGCGGCTTGGCACCCTCTCATACCGCTCTTCCGGTGTCCCGGCCTTCAATGCCTCGTTGAGTTCCTGCTGCGTGTATTCCGTTCCGATACGGTAGCCCTCCGGAGGTCTGCCGGGTATAGTCTGATCCCATAGAGCCAGAATCCGCGTTGTACCATCCTCATTTCGAAAATCCGGGTGGGCGTAATCCACCCCCGAATCCAGCAGCGCCACCAGCACCCCGTCCCCATACAAATCATACCGGGCATTCTGGACCGCCGGAATACAGGAGGCTGTCTTTCCCTGATTCACAGAGAAAAACAGCCTCTTTGGTTTTTCGATATATTCGATTTCCGGTGCCTGGGCCAGGCCTCCAAGCCCGGATTCCGGTACCTGTATGATTGCATATCCATTCAGAAGCTCGGTTGCCCGTATGCCTTCCCGCTCCAAAAAAGCAAGCGAACCGGAATACTTCACAATCACTTCCCAGGTTTTTTCCTGCCTGTCATAGCCCACCTCCAGATTTCCGGATCGCGCCCGCTCCTCCGGGGTAGCCAGAAGCGCCAGGTTCAGAAGATTTTCCATAACCGGATTATTCATAAGTTACCACCTGACCAGTCTTTCTACAGCTTATGCGCTTCTTTTCCTTCCGGTTCTCTTCCCACACATACCTTTCGATTGTTCCGGTACTCCTTCGGAGAACAACCCTGGGTCTTTTTAAAAATATAGCTGAAATAATGCGGATCTTTATATCCCACCTCAAAGCCGATTTCCGAGGTTTTCATAGCAGAGCATACGAGAAGCTCCTTCGCCCTGTCCATCCGGGTTTCCGTCAGGCATTCTACAAAGGTTCTGCCAGCCTCTTTACTGAAAATACAACTGAAATAGCTGGCGCTCATGCCGACCTTGGCCGCTACAGAATTCAGCGAGATATCTTCCGTCATATAGGAAGTCGCAATGATTTCTTTTGCCTTGTGAATAATATCTGCATACCGGCGGTCACTGAGTTCATCCCTTAAATCGAGCACCAGCTTCAGCATTTTCTGTATATACGCACTCATATCTTCCCTTGTCCGGATTTTCTGCGCATCTGTCTGAAAATCATCTCCGCTATACGGTATCTCTCCCACATTCAGTTTTTCCATAAATGCCATGGCAGCCACGTAGATATCCATAATTATATACTGACGCAGCATCATAGACTTCAGGTTATTTTCCGGAATCTTTTTCACATAGCTTTCTGTGAAATCATAGATTTCATCCCGCATTCCATTGTTCAGGAACTTTTCAATTCCGATCCTGGCATTTCCTATATTTTCATAGCTGTTTATCTCAAAACCTACTTCCTCATTCAGTTCCCTCAGTTCTCCAATGGATAGAATTTGATTGACCTGCAGAATGAATCTTCCGGCAAAAGCCTGTTCCGCCTCCTGAAACGCGCTGTGAAGTTCCCTCACACGGGAAACCGGACGACCGATTCCGCCGAAGTATTCTACCGCCTCGAACCTGTCCAGAAGCTGCTCCAACTTGTCCTTTAGTTCCCCTGTATACATCTCCATCTGCGCTTCACTGTCAGCTGTCAGCAAAAATGCCCAGCCTTCCTCTGCCCGCCGAAAACTGTATACATGTTCCATTCCATATGTCAGATTTGTGATTGCTTCCCCGGCCTGAAGCCGCTGCTCCTTATAAATCGCCTGTCCATCGCCCATCAACATATTAAACAGTATCACATTATAATACTGCGCACTCAGATTCATATCAAATCGTCTACCCTTCTCAAGCACCTGCGGCAACGGCATCATACCTGACATCAGTTGTGTGAAAAAACGCATCTTTTCATATTCCGTATTCTTTCTGGTTTCTTCAGAATATTGCTGCAATACCTCTTTTTCTTCCCATTCCTTCTGAATCTGCCCCGTAACCTCATGCAGAGCCTTTAAAAGATTTGCCATGGAAATCGGCTTCAGCAGATATTTGGTCACTCCGATTTCAATTGCTTCTTTCGCCAGCGAAAATTCATCATAACCACTCAAAATCAGAATTTTAATATCAGGCAGTTCATTTTTGACCAGACGGCTCAGCTCCAGCCCATCCATAAAAGGCATTTTGATATCCGTCACCAGAATATCCGGCTTTGTATCCAGAATCATCAGATAAGCAAGCTCTCCGTCTGACGCGGCTCCCGCAAAGACAAATCCTTCTTTCTCCCACGCAATGCCGTCCTTGATTCCATTTCGAATCAAAGACTCGTCCTCCACCAGAAATACTTTAATCTCCTGCATACCCTTTTCTTTCATACGCGTTTCCTCCACACCCGTTCCCGCAAATGCTGGAAGTTCCCCTACCTGTTATTATAGGGGAACTTCCTTGCTTAAAATATGGAATTATTTTTGCGTTTTTGTATATTTTTTGGTCTTGCGGAACACCACTGTCAGAACAGCTAATGCAGCCAGGCACAAAATGCCATACTCCACAATCGGAGCACTGTCTCCGGTTTTTGCCGCCGCAGCCTGGGTGGTCTTCGCAGTCTCTGAGCTGCCTGAACCGGATTTGTGGTCGGAGCTGCTGTCCGTATTTTTGTTTGAACCGCTCGCATTATCCGTAGTTCCACTATTATTGTTACCGGTGTTGTCTTTCTTGTCACCGGTACCCGGTTTTTCTTCCGAACCATCTCCCTTATCTGCCGTCACCGTTACTGTCGCCGTCACCGTTTTGTAAGCCGGATTCAGTTCCTCCTCCGCAGTCATATTGAAGAGCAGAGCACCGTCTGCCGCCACATGAATGCTTTTCACCACCGTATGACGACAGGGATCATAAAGTCCTCCTGCACCGTTCTGCCCCGTGTGGGGATCCGGATAGGGTCTCGCATGATAAATCAACGCCAGATTGCCATACTCGTCCAGTACGATGGAATTGTGTCCGCCTCCCACATGAGCGCCGTTTCCGATTTGTCCCTCATAGGTATCATAGGAGCTCAGCAGCGGATATGGAATATTGGTCCAGCTCTCCGGATCCATCAGATCGCTTCCCTTATCCGCCATCATCAGACCCAGCGTATAGTATTTATCTACTGTCGCAGCAGAATAGCTCATATAGACCTTATCCCCATAGGAGAACATATACGGTCCTTCCACCACCAGCTGATCATTGCCCTCCGGATTCGACGCGGTAATACTGCCTTCGTAGACTCCATATTCCCAGGGCCATTCACCGGACTTCAGAAGCACTGCTTCGCCGGTAGACTGGGGAACTTTTCCTTCGCCGCCTGCCGCTTTTACCATATACAGCTTCGCGCTCTTCGGAATCAGATAATAGCCCTGACCGTCCGCATCCTCGTAATAAGTCACGTCAAAGGACGCGTTTGCGTTGCCCGGGAGATTGAGCACAATCGGCGTTCCCCACTGGGAAGCGTCCAGCATACCTCCGTTCTTCATCTGCTCCTCGGTTCCCTCATAAGGAATCAAAATGGAGCGCGAGCACCAGTTTGCCTTGTTCCAGTTGGTACCGGCCTGCACACCGACGTTTCCGAAATCGTGAGCTCCCACCAGACAGTACCAGGTTCCGTTGATCTTATGAAACTCCGGTGCCCAGAAGAAGCCGCCCCATCTGTCTCCTACACTGGATTCCAGAATATAATGCTCTTCGGTGTTCTTCAGTCCTTCTATGGTTTTTGCCCTCCGGATATCCAGCTTCCGGTAGGACTGGGATACATTCGGAGAGGTCATACCCTCCTCGTAATAGGAACCGGTCGCATAGTAATAGCCGTCGTCCTCATTGTAGAAAATATGGGGATCCGCCCGTTCTGTGATAAACGGATACTCATAAGCGTCCTGCTGCACGGTACCGGTAATCTGATAGGTTCCTGCTTCGCCCGCGCTGATTTTCGCCAGCATATCCGCATCCCAGATTACGCCAAGCTTCTTCGTGCTTCCATCGCTGTAGGAGGCTGTCACCGTATCCGGAAGGCTGACGCCCTCCCCGGCTTTCGCCGTTATCTGCACGCTTTCCACGCCTGTATTATAGACTGTGCCATATTTCTTTCCGATGGCCTCATACTCTGCCGCGCTTGCCTCAAATACCGCGGCCTCTTCTTTCACCGCATTTTCCGGAAGCTGTCCTGTCACGGCCGCTTTTTCGTATTCGCTTTCCACCGTCTGGGTCGGCTCGCTTCCTTCTTCCAGATCCTGGAACAGGCTTACGTAAGTCTTGCCTTCTTTATCTTCCCAGAAGACCTTGTACATCTCCGTCATGGCGTCATAGACGACTACCGGATTCCGAACCACCGCGTCCTCCGCCACGGTCAGGAACCGCTCTCCTGTAAAGAGCAGATTATCCGTCGTATCCCATACATAGATACCGTTCCGGCTGTTATTACCGGAAGCCGCTGCCGCCAGCTTTCCTTCCTTTGTGCGGAACAGCGTCGGAGAGCCCATCTGTCGATCCGGCTCCTTTTTCTGATCGCCGTCCCATTTTACATAGACGACCGCCTTGCCTTTATTTAATTCCGTATAGGCTTCCTCATCAGAAGTCTTTGCCGCCAGATACAGCGCGTCGGAGCGTCTGCTGTCCTCTGCTGCCAGAAGATCCCCTGTATTCTCATACAGATTTCCGCCCTGAATCACGTAGCTTGCGATCTGACCGCCCTTCGACATCACCGTCACCTTCCGGCTAATCTTCACATCTCCAACTGCCGCTGTAACGGTTACCTTTACATCCTGCTCCGGACGGGTCAGCTTTCCATCTGCCGCAATCAGTCCCGGTTCGCTGCAGGTCCAGGTAATCTCCTCATCGCCCGCCTTGCTTTGCAGGTTTTCTGAAATATATGCCGGGATCAGAATCTTCGTCTGGTATCTGGCTTCCTTTGCCTCCTCCTCTGTCACAACGGTCAGGGTGAAGCCTCGCTCCTCGGAACAGGAACCGTTCACCACCTTCGCCGTCAGGCGCACCCGGGTCCGCTCCTTGGGGAATTTCACGGTTCCATCTGCCGCCAGGATCTCCGGCTTGTCAGAAGTCCACTGAATCGTGCAGTCTCCGGAAGCTGTGGGAAGCTCCAGATTCTCGTATACGACAGCGCCATCCTCCAGGGTAAGACCCAGCTTGGCTTCCTTTACCTTCTGGATTTCCAGCGCCTTCCGGTAAAGCTGGCCTGCCTCCACCTCTGTCATAGCCTTTCCGTAGATTCTCACATCCCGGAAGGAGCCTGCGAAGGTATCGTCGCCGTATTCGGACGCGCCGAGATAGGCCGTCAGATTTTTGCCGAAATCCGATACGGATACATGGGAAATGGCCGCTGTACCAATCTGCTTTCCGTCCAGATAAGCTGTAATCGCGTTTTTACTGATGGTAATGGTATAATACAGCCATTCATTCATCCGATCCGACGTCTTTGTGGTTCCGTTGACGCCCACCTCGGTGTTCCAGGGATTGGCTGTATTGCCCGGCTCCGGATCGGTGTAGACCGCCTTATAGTAACCACTGGGATTCGTCGGATTCAGCAGGAAATAATAAGTCGGATACGATCCGGTTCTGGCCGTTCCATTGATGGAAAAGGCCGCTGTATTTTTCTGGGTTCCATTATTTTTGATCCACATAGCTATGGTCAGGCTGTCCTGTCCGTCCAGGAAACCGGTCGGAAGCTGTACATAATTCTTCGCCGATTTTGCGCCTCCCGTCAGAACCAGGGCTTCTTTTTCAAATATTGCCTTTCCGTTTACCGCTGCGTCGTTTTTCTGACCGGAACTGTCCTTGGCGTCCTTCTCCAGCTTGTAATGGGCCAGCAAATCCTCCTCTGCGTCAAAGGACACATCGCCTGCCACAGTCACCGTAGCCGTCACGGTCCGATATTCCGCTTTCAGCTCCTGATCCGGCTCCATGTCCAGTCTGGGGGAGCCGTCCGCGGACCAGTGAACTCTTCTCACAGTCGCGCTTCGGGTACCGCCGTTTGGTTTCATATGATATACAAAAATAGTTCTTCCGTCTTCGTCCACGCTGAAGCAGCTGTGGCCCGGCCCCTTTTCTCCCTCCGCGCTCTCAGAGGTCAGAATCGGATAATTGGTTTCTATCCAGCTCTCTGCCTTCAGCAGGTCTGCGCCTTCCTCTGCGGTCAGGAGTCCCACCACATAGTTATTGCTGACACTGGAACCGGAAAATGTCATATAGATCTTTCCGTCCCGCTGAATCACATAGGGGCCCTCGTCTACGGCCGCACCGTCTACCCGATCCCAGCCGTACCGGCAGCGCAGAATGCACGCCGGGTCGCTGGTCAGCCGATACGGATTTTCCGGATCAATCGTGGCAATCCAGAGATCGGAGGTTCCGTTTTCACTGCTGGTGATTTGACGCTGTGCCCAGCATACATAGTGGGTTCCATTTACCTCAAAATACGTCATATCCAGCGTGATACCACCGTTATACAGGGCGCTTCCGTCCTTTCTGGTCACCTTCACAGCCTTTTTCCAGTCGGCTTTGGCTTTTGGGTCGCCTCCCTCTTTCAGCTCCATGACGCAGCTCTGCACATTTTTCCAGCTGCTTCCGACAGCCAGGAACAGATACAGCTTTCCATTTATCTCATGAAGCTCCGGTGCCCAGTTGGGCGTCCGGGTGTTCGCCAGCAGCTCGTGATCGGCCGCGCTGAACAGTCCCAGGGGCGTGTCCGCCTCACGGATACAGATCTGCGACTGGTTCTGGGTCTCGCCGGTGGCGATGAAATAATATTTACCCTTATATTTTACGATATCCGGATCAGCTCTTCCCGATAAGACCGGATAGTTTGTCAGCTTTGCCTTACCGGTTATGGTATAGGTACCGGCTGTGTAAAAATCTACACTGCTGTAGTCCCAGTCGATGGCGATCTCATCGGTCGTACCGTCGCTGTACTCCGCCGTAATCGTGGCGTTCTTCGTATTCTCCTTCGTCAGTGCTGTTCCGGCCTTTGCCTGGAACGCATAGCTCTTTTCTTTTACACCGGTATTTTCCACCGGAAGCAGCTGATTGCGGAGCTTCCGCGCTTCCTCTGCGGTCACCGGAATCACATTGCCGGGAACGGCGTTGGTGATGTCCGACGTCCGGAATGCAGACGCCCGGAAGGAAAGCTCCACCGGATCGCTTACCGTCTCAAAATCCTTCGTGGTATTCCGATACAGCTTTCCATCGGATCCCTTCCAGCTGATTACATAATCGGTTCCATCGTATTCACATGCCGGCTCGGAAACCGTCAGATTCGTATGGAGATCAAGAAGCTTTTCCTCATAACTCAGCAGATCCGCTGTCTTTGCAAAGAGGAATTTTCCATCGTCCCTTACAGCCACGACGCCCAGAGCGCCGTCCACCATCCGGAACAGATACGGCGTCTTCAGGGTACGCGTAGTTCCCGTTCCATAGCCGTTCAAATCTGCCTTTGTAAAATAGATACCGGTATTATTGTGGAGCGCTTCAAAGCTCTCGTTATCGCTGCCAAGAGCCAGATGCAGGCTGCCGCCGTGTCCGGCGAGCACATTTTTCCGGGTGTAGCCCATCACGTATTCCGCGTTCTGTTCCATGACCAGAAGCTTCAGCTGCTTATCCGTCTTTACGCTTCCCGCTGTGATATGAGCCGTCACCTCCACTTCCGTATTCTGCTCCGGCGCTTTTACGGTACCATCTTCCTGAATCAGGCCCTTTCCGCCGTCATCCCAGCTTACAGTGATTCCGCCGTCAAAGGCTGTGGGCAGCGGCATTTTTTCCGCCACTGCGTAGGGCACCTGTACCTTTTCAGCCAGCAGTCTGACCACGTCGGCCCGTGCGGCAGTGGTTACGGTAAACTGCTTCTCGACACTCTCATCCTCCCGGGTCAGGGTCGCCGTCAGCACGGCTGTCTGCACACTGTCGCGAAGCGTCACAGTGCCGCCCGCGGATACCACCGCCTCATTGCTTGACGTCCAGCGAATCTCCACGCCGTTTTCTCCCTCTGTGGGAAGCGTCAGATCGCCCACCACCTGAGAGGTCTCTCCGATATCCAGCTTCGCCTTTGCGTCCAGGAGCTGATTCCGAAGGGTTCCTTTGCTGTAAAGCGCATGGACCGCTTCGGAGGACAACGCCTTGCTGTAGATTCTCAGATCACGGAAGGAACCGTGGAACAGAGGATCCTCCAGATATTGGGATTTCCCGATGTGTGCCTTCAAATTGCTTCCCAAATCCGATACGGTCCGGGAGAGTGTAACGCTTCCCAAATCCTTTCCGTTCAGATAGGCTGTCATCTCTTTTTCATTGATAACTACGGTGTACATAGCCCACCGGTTCATGTAGTCCGTCGTACTTGTATTTGTAATCCCCACTTCGGTACTCCACGGTGTGGCCGCATTTACCGAATCGGTAAATGCGGCTTTGTAATTGCCACCGGGATTACAGGGATTCAACAGAAAGTAATTAGCCGGCAGCACTCCGGTTGCCGCGCTTCCGAAATAGAAGGCGGCGTAATTTCCTTTCGTGTTGACATTGTTAATCCACAGAGATACGGAAACCGTATCCTGTGCGTCGAAGAGACCGTCCGGGAGCGATACGTAATTCTTACTGCTTTTGTCTCCTCCCGCCAGATTCAGCGCGTCGTTTTCGAAATTGACGCCTGCATTTGTGGCTCCATCCGCTACAGCTGCGTTCTTCCCATTCCCCGAGATGTCCGCTGTATCGGCTTCCAGGGGATAGCGAGCCAGTAGATCACTGGCAATATCGTCCGCATCCGGAACTGTCTCATCCGCATTCTGCACCTCTGCCAGAGTTTGTTCTGTGTCCGATTCACTCTGATTCGTTTCTTCGAATTTATTCTCTGTCGGTGTGTTCTGCGCTGATGTTCCTTGGTCTGCAGAAGTTTCATCTATATCTGTCCCCTGCGTCGGAGCCTCTTTTGCCGGCTCCGTTCCTTTATTCTCTTCCTGCTGCGGCTGGCCATTCTCTGCTTCTGTGATGCTTTGCAGTTTCGGCTCCGCCGCCGAGGCGGGCATGACGGCTGACGCCATCATCGCCCCGGCAAGCAGAAATGCTAAAAATCGTTTTCTTCGCATACGCTTTTCCTTATTCTTTTTCGGATTTACGGATTCTCTTTTTTAATACCGGAAGAATACCAAGGCCAGAAGCCATGGCCAGAAGCAGCCACAATTCTGTCTGCGCCATGTCCGCGGTCTTCGCGGCTTTGGTCTGGGTGGTCTTCGAAGCTCCTGCGCTTCCGGATCCGGATTTGTGATGGGAGCCACTGCCTGTATTCTGGTTTGAACCGGTATTCTTATCATTGTTATCCTTACTCTCTCCGGCATCCGGCTTTTCCGGATTTTCCGGTTTTTCCGGTTTTTCGGGCTGCTCTGTCTTCTCCACTACCTTCACGGTCAGCTTCACAGTCACTGCGGTAGAGCTATACAGGGTCTTGCCGTCTGCCAAGTAGTTACCGGATCCGTCCGCCGCCTTCCACTGGTTGTCGTTTGCGCCGATGGATTGTACCACGCCGGTGATTTCATATTCGCCGATTTCACCGGTCTTCACGCCAGACAGATCCCAGATTACCGGGAGCTTTGAGGTTCCCTTATCGTATGCCAGATTCACCTCTGCGGTCTCGGGAAGCGCTGCCTTCAGTGCCGTCTCGTCGGCGCCCTGTGCCACTTCCACGCTGTCCAGAGTCTCCTTCACCGCAGAAACCGCGTCTGCGTTCCGGATAGCGTCATACTGGGCCTTGGTCAGGGAAATGACGCCGCCGTGCTTGGTATACTCGGTCAGATAGTAATCACTGCTGTCCAGATATTCCCAGCCCTTGCTCAAATTCGTGGAAATCATTGGCTGATAGCCGGGGCTCGGCATATCGTCTACAAAGAGATACCATCTGTTCTCCGTGCTGTGATCCTTGAATACCGCCGGTCCCTCTACTGCGCCATAACGGGACACTCCAATCCGGCTCTGTACCCGGGTCCACTCGGTCGTCTCATAGTTCCACCATTCCTTCGCCTCAGTCACTTCCATGATAATCTGCTCGGCGTTGCTCTTGGTGATATGATAGGTCTTATTACCGTCCTGCAGAATCGTGGTGTCGATCCAGCCGGAGCTTCCGCCCTCCAGCATTTTTCCGCCATAGCTGTAAGTTTCCTGTGTAAAATCGGTGGTAACGCCATATGCAATATCGGAAGCCGGCTGCGGATTATCGCTCTGATCCGCATTCCCGTAAAGTCTGGTAGACCAGTACACGATGAACGCACCCTTGCCTTCGCCGTAGTAATCCTCTACCCAGGTTGCCTCCGGCGCCCACATCATGCCCATATTGGCCTGCTTTACGCCTTCGGTGTTCAGAGCTACGTCAAATTGCCGCACATCGCTCCAGTGAATCAGATCCTTGGATTCCCACACGTTCATTTTTGTGCTGTAATTTCTCTGCCATACGCCCCAGCCTGCGTTATCCGCGCCAAATACACGGAGATCCGTTGCAATGATATAATAAGTCTCTGTCTCCGGATTGTAAGTCAGGAACGGATCCCGGACACCGGTAGTGCCCAGATTGGAGGCCAGAATCGGCTCTCTTCCGTTCAGCGGATCCCATTGCTCCGGATTATCTCCACGAGAGATATCCAGGTAAATCTTCTCCGCGTAACCCTTGCTGTTCTCGACAAAATGCACCATCAGGTAGCCATAAGACGCGTCTGCAGCTACTTCTGCTTTTATCGTAGCATTCACTGCTTTCTCATAAGTCTTCCCGCATACGGAAATTACTGCGGTCAGGGTCGTTTCATAATCCTGACTTCCTGCTGCCGGAAGCTCAGATACTGCGGTATAGCCGTTTCCTTCAATCTGAATCTTCGGATCGGTGGATTTCCAGGTTACCATATTGTCATAAGTTTCCAGATTGCATCTGGATTCTTCGATAACTACGTTCTGAATCTGCTTCTTGATTCGATCCGCCGCGTAATTCTTATAAGCGTCGGATACCTTTGCCTGAAGCTCTTCTTCCGTCAGTGCTTTGCTGTAGATCTGCAGATTGTCCAGCCAGCCCTTGTAATATTCGCCGCTGCCCCAGTTCGCTTTTCCGATATACAGAACGCTGTTGCTGCCCAGGATATCACGCAGGTTGTAGGTGCTTTTTACTTCGGACTGTTTCACGCCGTCCACATAGATGACAGTAGCCGTCTTGCTTACGACCACATCCACATGTCTCCAGTTGCTTCCGGTCTTTACAGACGCGTTAGCAGGACGGGATCCGCTGTTTTTATACCGCTCTGCGGTCAGGGTTCCATTGTTCTGCAGGATACCAAGATATTTTTCCTGCCCCGCAGTCTGCTTATTTTCATTGGGTGCCGCATAGAACGCCCAGTTGGTATTGGTGCGATCCGGCTTCAGTTCAAAGGATACGGTCAGCTCCTCCACGCCGGTCAGAAGGCTCTTGCCCGCCTTGTCCGTTACGGTCAGGAAATTCGTGGAGCTGCCGTCCAGATACAGGGCCTTTCCCGCACCCTCATAGCTTTCCTTCTGGCTGTAGCTTCCGGTTGCCTTTGCGTTGCCGCCCTCGAAGCCCGCAGCTGTCACATCATTGAAGTCAAAGGCTGCCAGCAGTTCCGCGATTTCCGTGTCGTCGTCCTTCTTCGGCTCGAAGCTTACGCCCTCCAGAGTCGGTGCAATCTGCATATAGCCTTCCGTATCGAAGGTAATCTCATCGACGCAGGTCTCCCGGTGCTTTCCCAGACCGTCTCCGGAGGTAAAAATATCCAGCGGAGTATAGAATCTGTGGTATGCCATAAAGTAACGGTCCTTGCCGTCTGCGTCTGTGGCCTTTACTACGGACTGATGCGCGGATCCCAGAATGCCCTGGGACTCATCCTTGGAAAGCAGGGTTCCCTTATAGGTAATGCTACCTGTCAGGCTATCAGATACGCCATAATTTACATGGTAATTGGGGCTGTTGGCGTCGTCGCAGGACCAGGTCCAGTGATAGGTGTCCTTAATCTTTGTGACTACCACAGATTCCCGGAAATCCTTCAGGCCGGTAATCTGCCGGATGGTGCCCTCTTTGATGCTCATCATATCATCGTTCAGCTCTGCCATGGCCGCGCTGCCATTTCCAAAGAAAATATAGGAAGTGCCATCGTCATCTGTGAAAATGGACGGATCGATGGCCTGACCCATCTTTACGCCCGCCGCGTTGCACATCGCTACAGTCATCAGCGCCTCGCCCTTATCTGTATACGGACCGGCCGGGTTGTCAGCCACTGCCACGCCGATGGCGGACTGGCCGTTGCTGAATTTTGCACAGTAATAGAAATAGTATTTTCCGTTCTTCGCTTCGATAGTCGGTGCCCAGGCGCTTCCCACGGACCAGGGTGAAGCCGCGATCTGTACGCCCTTCTCATTCAGGCCGGGATTGTCGTTGGCCACATCCAGAATCACGCCCTCGTCGGTCCAGTTCACCAGATCCGCAGAAGAAAATGCGTGGAATACAGTTCCTGACCAGCCTGGATATCCGTCTGTAGTCGGGAAGATCCAGAATTTGCCATCCATGTAATCGATATCCGGATCCGCGTACTGTCCGGGCAGAACCGGGTTGTTCGCGGCGATTGCCTTCTTGACGGTCCAGGTTTCTTCCTTTCCGGCCGCGTTTTTCACTGCAATTGTTACATCCTTTGTCAGATCCAGCTCGCCGCCGTTTTCAAAGGCTGCTCCATCTGCGGTCAAAGTGACGCCCTCGCTCTGGAAGGTGAAGGTCACCGGTACCTTCGTGAGCTCCGCGCTCTGACGGAGATAAGATGTAATCTCTTTCTTTTTCTCATCTACTTTTGTATAGACTGCCGTATGATTATCGGTTCCGCGATATGTAAGAGCCGTCTCCCGATCCGGCGCTGTTCCGACCAGCACGCTCTTTACTGCAGAAATGCTGTTTGCCAGGGTGGCCGCTTCCGCGGTTACCTCTTCCTGCGTCATGGCGTAATTGCGGATGGTCAGATTATCCAGCCAGCCCTTGTAATACTCGCCGCTTCCCCAGTTCGCCTTTCCTATCTGAAGGATACTGGAATCTCCCAGAATAGAAGACAGCCTTACGCTGCTGGCAGCCTCAGACTGCAGCTCGCCGTTCAGATACAGCTTCGTGGTGCTGCCGTCTAGCACTGCGTCCACGTGAACCCAACCGTCCCCTGCGTCTGCGGACGCGCTTGTGGGCCTACTTCCGCCGTTATTGTAACGCTGTACGGTTACCTTGCCGCTGCCCTGCATAATTCCGATATATCTTTCATTCAGATAGGTCTGCGCGCTGCCATTCGGAGCCGCATAGAAAGGCCAGTTGGTGGCAGTCCGATCGGGCTTCATATCGAAGGAGACGCTCAGCTCCCGGACACCGGTCAGAAGGCTCTTGCCCTCCTTGTCGGTCACGGTCAGGTAGTTTTTAGCGCTGCCGTCCAGATACAGGGCGTTTCCGGCTCCTGTGTAG
>NZ_JBOKYU010000017.1:0-43849 GCF_051972735.1 Laedolimicola sp.
CATTTACCAGCTTGAATACCACATTTTTCAGGGTACTATTTCCCTGAAAAATGTGGTATTCAAGCTGGTAAATGAGGTGTTTTTAAGAATAGAGGGAAATTCCTCTGAGAGAGGCTGGGGACAGGAAGGCTCCAATGGTGGGGACGTGGTTCTGAACGCGGCGGATCAGGAGATAGACGGTCAGATTCTGGTGGATGAAATTTCCACTCTGAAGATGAATCTGACAGAGGGCAGCAGCTTTACGGGAGTTGTCAATCCGGATGGCGCAGAGGGCGATGTAGACGTGACCTTAAGTAAGGACTCCACATGGACACTGACCGGCGACAGCTACGTGAGCAGCTTCACCGGCAGTACGGATAACGTGATAGCAAACGGCTATCATCTTTACGTGGATGGCGAACAGGTGCTGTAAACCCGCTCGATGTGCATGGCCAGATAGCCGATCTCCATCTCGTCGAAGGTAAGACCGGTAGAAGCGGCCAGATGATCGCAGACAGAGGTGGCCAAGGCGTAGGATTTGGGAAATCTAACTGACATATAGTCGTTCATATTCACCTTCAGATCTTCGCCGGTGACACCCCGGGCGACCATGTATTTGATATGATTCATGAGACGATTGTAGGCAAGGGAGAGTACGTCGATGTGCTCTCCTGTTTCCTGCTCCAGCATGTTGACGCACTCCCGGACGGCCTGTGCGGTCTGCATGGCCATGGAAATTTTTTCATCCTCGATGGCGGAGTGGACGTGGAGAGCCACGTAGCCCACCTCGTGATCGTCGAGGGAGAGACCCAGACGATCGCGGAACAGATCCTTGATAAGGAGAGCCGTTTTAAATTCACTGTGGAACAGGGTGCGGATGTCGTCGGTCAGAGGATTGCTGATCTGTTCGCCGTTCCGTACCCGGGAGGCTGCGAAGGACAGATGATCGGCCAGGGGCAGCATGACCCGGCGATCCACGGTGCCGAAGCGGCTTTCGGCTTCCCGCATAACCGCGTCGGCCATCTCGATAAATTCCGGAGCCACATTCTGGGCCAGAGACTTCGCGGAACCCCGTTCCGTATCATCTGCCAGCCGGTACATGGACGCCCCTTCCGGCTTCTCAAACCGCTCCGAGACCTTCTTCCCGAAGCCAAGCCCCTTTCCCAGCAGGACATATTCCTGATTATCTTCCATATCAATGGCGATGACGCCGTTATTATTCAGAACTCTGCTCACCCGATACATAATTGAATCTCCCCCATAAGCCATATTAAAATTATGGTATCAAATGTGGGGGAAAATGTAAAGGGGAGAGAAAAAATACTTGACTTTCCCATAAATCATGTTGTATACTCATTTTGCATTAAGTGTGTAACTGTTCGGCAGGCATTAACTTGGCATAGATATCACAAATATTTTTGTATGTTTATGTAGGGTTATTGTCTTTTTTTGTGCCCAAAATCCGGTTATCCGGAGAATCGGGATTTTGCCGCACAGATGAATAAGCTCTTGCATAAACGTCAAAAATAAGATTGCATTTCAAGGAGAGAGAAAAAACAATGAAAGACAAAATTTTTGGCGTATTGCAGCGGGTGGGACGCTCCTTCATGCTTCCCATCGCCATTCTTCCGGTAGCGGGTCTGCTGCTGGGTATTGGTAGTTCTTTTACCAATGAGACCACCATTGCCACCTATGGTCTGACCGCCATCTTGGGCAAAGGTACCATATTAAATTCCCTGTTAATTATCATGAATCAGGTGGGCAGCGCCGTGTTCAATAACCTGCCGCTGATCTTCGCCGTGGGTGTAGCCATCGGTATGGCCCACAAGGAGAAAGAAGTATCCGCCCTTTCCGCGCTGATTGCCTTCTTCGTTATGAATACTGCCATCAACGCCATGCTGCAGGTCAACGGTGAGATTCTGGCCGATGGAACCATTTCTGCGGATGTGCTGGAAGGAACCATCACCTCCGTGTGCGGCATCCAGTCCTTGCAGATGGGCGTCTTCGGCGGTATCATCGTAGGCCTTGGAGTAGCGGCTTTGCACAACCGCTTCCATATGATTGAGCTGCCGAACGCTTTATCCTTCTTTGGCGGCTCTCGTTTCGTCCCGATTATCTCTACGGTAGTATACATGTTCGTCGGCATCCTGATGTACTTCGCATGGCCGGTGGTACAGAACGGCATCTATGCTCTGGGCGGTCTGGTAACCGGCAGCGGCTACATCGGAACCCTGATCTTCGGTATCATCAAGCGTGCGCTGATTCCCTTCGGTCTGCATCACGTATTCTACATGCCCTTCTGGCAGACTGCAGTGGGAGGCACCATGGAAGTGGCAGGCCAGCTGGTACAGGGCGGCCAGAACATCTTCTTCGCCCAGCTTGCTGATTCCGCCAACGTGGCGCACTTCAGCGCAGACGCAACCCGTTACTTCTCCGGCGAGTTTATTTTCATGATCTTCGGTCTGCCGGGCGCAGCCCTGGCCATGTATCAGTGCGCGAAGCCGGAAAAGAAAAAACAGGCAGGCGGCCTTCTGTTGTCCGCAGCTCTGGCCTGCATGTTCACCGGAATCACAGAGCCCCTGGAGTTTTCCTTCCTGTTCGTAGCGCCGGCCCTGTTTGCCGTACAGGTAATCCTGGCCGGTTCCGCCTACATGATTGCCCATATGCTGAACGTGGCCGTAGGTCTGACCTTCTCCGGCGGCTTCCTGGATCTGTTTCTGTTCGGAATCCTGCAGGGAAATGAGAAGACAAGCTGGCTTCGCATCATCCCGGTGGGCATTATTTACTTCATCCTGTACTATGTGATCTTCACCTTCCTGATCAAGAAATTCGACTTCAAGACCCCGGGCCGTGAGGACGACGATGAGGAAACCAAACTGTATACAAAAGCAGATGTAAACGCGAAAAACGCGGCAAATAATACAATTTCCGGCACAACTTCCGCCGACCCGGTCAGCGAGACCATCACCAGAGGCCTGGGCGGCAAAGCCAACATCACCGGCGTAGACTGCTGCGCCACCAGACTGCGCCTTACCGTAGCAGATTCATCTAAAGTAAATGAGGCCCTGATTAAAACCACCGGATCCCGCGGCATCATCATCAAGGGCCAGGGCGTCCAGATCATCTACGGACCCCAGGTAACGGTTATCAAGGCAAAGCTGGAGACTTATCTGGAGACTGCGCCGGATACCTTCGAAGAGGAAACCGCGGCGGAGAGTACAGACACAGCATTCACCACAGAAGCTACAGAGGAAGCAGCAGCGCCCGCAGAAGAAAGTATCGTTTCCACCACCATCATTTTCAGCCCCATCACCGGATTGGCTACCGCTCTGGAGAACGTGCCGGATGAAGGCTTCGCAGGCAAAATGATGGGCGACGGCGCAGCCGTAACCCCCGAAGATGCCATCATCTGCGCACCGGAAGACGGCGAGGTAGTCTTCGTGTTCGACACAAAGCATGCCATCGGCTTCCAGACCGACAGCGGAGTAGCCCTGCTTCTCCACATCGGCATCGACACCGTAAACCTGAACGGCGAGGGCTTCCAGGTCTTCGTAGAGAACGGCCAGAAGGTTAAGAAGGGCGAGCCCCTCATGAAGATCGACATCGATTTCCTGAAGAGCCACGCACCCTCCCTCTGCTCCCCGGTGCTCTGCACCGAACTTACTCCGAACCAGCGTATCCGCCAGATCGGAGACGGCGAGATCAAAGCAGGCGAGCCTCTGTTCGCAGTGGAGACCCTGGCGTAATGAAAATTTAGGCAGTGAACTGCCAGAACGAAAATATCCCCTGTCGGGAACACGCACATTTTCCTACTCCTCGCAGGCGGCTTATACGCATCTGACCGGCAAACTCGGCCCTAAAGGGCCTCAAACAGTGCCTCATTCAGATGCTGCCAGCCTGCTCGTCCCTACGGAAAATGAGCTAACGTTCCCGACAGGGGATATTTTTTCTGTCCCGGCAGTACACAACATGAAAAAAAATGCATCTCCCAGTTGAAAAAACACGATTTATGTTCTATAGTAATAATAATACGGAATTTTCTACACTAAAGTAACGCATCAAAGGGGAGATGAAAAAATGAACTTAAACTTAGCAGTCATATCCGGCGACGGCATCGGGCCGGAGGTCGTGCGGGAGGCAAGAAAAGTCCTTGACCGCATCGCAGAAAAATACGGACACGAAATTCATTACACCGATCTCTTGATGGGTGGCGCATCCATCGACGTTCACGGCGTACCGCTCACCGATGAAACCATCGAAAGCGCCAAAAAGAGCGACGCAGTTCTCATGGGCTCCATCGGCGGCAACGCAGCCACCTCGCCCTGGTACAAGCTGCCGGCAGACCGTCGCCCCGAGGCAGGGCTTTTAAAGCTTCGTAAATCCTTAGGCCTGTTCGCAAATCTGCGCCCGGCTATCCTGTATAAAGAGCTCCAGGACGCCTGCCCGCTCCGCAAGGACATCAGCGACAGGGGCTTCGATCTGATGATCATGCGCGAGCTGACCGGAGGTCTCTACTTTGGAGCCAGAGAGACAAAAGAGGTAGACGGCGTCATGACTGCCATCGACACCCTGACCTATAACGAGCATGAAATCCGCCGTATCGCAAAGCGCGCCTTCGACATCGCGGGCAAGCGCAGAAGGAAAGTATGTAGTGTAGATAAAGCCAACGTGCTGGATTCTTCCAGACTCTGGAGAAAAGTCGTGGAAGAAGTGGCAAAGGAATACCCGGATATCGAGCTGACTCATATGCTGGTAGACAACTGCGCCATGCAGCTGGTCAAAGACCCGGCCCAGTTTGACGTCATCCTGACCGAGAATATGTTTGGTGATATCCTCTCCGATGAAGCCAGCATGGTAACCGGTTCCATCGGAATGCTGGCCAGTGCCAGCCTGAACGACACCAAATTCGGTCTTTACGAGCCCAGTGGCGGATCCGCCCCGGACATCGCGGGACAGAATATTGCGAACCCCATCGCAACCATCCTGTCCGCATCTATGATGCTGCGTTACAGCTTCGATCTGGATAAAGAGGCAGACGCCATTGAGCAGGCCGTCCAGCAGGTACTGACAGAGGGGTACCGCACCGGAGACATTATGTCCGAAGGCTGCAAGAAGGTAGGAACCACAGAGATGGGCGATCTGATTGCAGAGAGAGTATAATACAGTATTTATTATAGAAGGAGAACGAAAAGATGAGAAGTGACGCAGTAAAAGAGGGTATGCAGCAGGCGCCCCACCGCAGTCTGTTTAACGCGCTGGGCCTGACAGAAGAAGAGATGAAGAAGCCGTTGGTCGGCATCGTGAGTTCCTATAATGAGATCGTACCGGGACATATGAACCTGGATAAAATCGTAGAAGCCGTAAAGCTTGGCGTTGCCATGGGCGGCGGTACTCCGATTGTATTTCCGGCTATCGCAGTCTGCGACGGCATCGCCATGGGGCATGTGGGCATGAAATACTCCCTGGTAACCCGTGACCTGATTGCCGATTCCACCGAGTGCATGGCTATGGCTCATCAGTTCGACGCCCTGGTTATGGTGCCGAACTGTGACAAGAATGTGCCGGGACTTCTGATGGCAGCAGCCCGTATCAATGTGCCGACCGTTTTCGTCAGCGGCGGCCCCATGCTGGCAGGTCATGTACACGGCCAGAAGCGCAGTCTTTCCAGCATGTTCGAGGCAGTGGGCTCCTACGCGGCAGGCACCATGACTGAGGAGGACGTAAAAGAGTTCGAGGCAAAGGTTTGTCCCACCTGCGGTTCCTGCTCCGGTATGTATACCGCCAACAGCATGAACTGTCTGACTGAGGCGCTGGGCATGGGCCTTCCGGGAAATGGAACCATTCCGGCTGTCTACTCCGAGCGAATCAAGCTTGCGAAGCACGCAGGCATGCAGGTCATGGAGCTGTGGAAAAAGAATATCCGTCCCCGTGACATTATGACAGAGGAAGCGTTCCTGAACGCCCTGACTGTGGATATGGCTCTGGGCTGCTCCACCAACAGTATGCTGCATCTTCCGGCCATCGCCCATGAGGCAGATGTGGATCTGAATATGGAGATTGCCAACGAGATGAGCGCCAAAACTCCGAACCTGTGCCACCTGGCGCCGGCAGGCCCCACTTACATGGAAGACCTGAACGAGGCAGGCGGCGTATACGCAGTTATGAACGAATTAAATAAGAAGAACCTGCTGAACACAGATCTGATTACCGTAACCGGCAAGACCGTCGGCGAAAACATTGCAGGCTGTATAAACCGTAACCCGGAGGTCATCCGACCCATTGACAATCCCTACAGCGAGATCGGCGGTATCGCCGTTCTGAAGGGCAACCTGGCGCCGGATACCGGCGTGGTAAAGCGTTCCGCAGTGGTGCCGGAAATGATGGTCCATGAGGGACCGGCCCGCGTCTTTGACTGTGAGGAGGACGCTATCGCAGCTATCAAGGGCGGCAAGATCGTGGCAGGCGACGTGGTTGTTATCCGCTACGAGGGCCCCAAGGGCGGCCCGGGCATGAGAGAGATGCTGAACCCGACTTCCGCCATCGCAGGTATGGGTCTGGGCTCCACGGTGGCACTGATTACCGATGGCCGTTTCAGCGGCGCATCCAGAGGCGCGTCTATCGGACACGTATCTCCGGAAGCAGCCGTAGGCGGACCGATTGCCCTGGTAGAAGAGGGCGATCGTATCCTTATTGATATTCCGAACAACAAGCTGGAGGTTCTGGTATCTGACGAGGAACTGGCAGCCAGAAAAGCGAAATGGCAGCCGCGTGAGCCGAGGGTCACTACAGGCTATCTGGCGCGCTACGCGAAAATGGTAACCTCCGGAAACAGAGGAGCAATACTGGAGAAATAGTTTAGTCATGCGTTTGTATGGGCTAAACGTACGAGTTAATATGAATAAAGGGGAGAGCAAATATGGAACTGACAGGTTCACAGATCTTAGTAGAATGTCTCAAAGAGCAGGGCGTAGACACGGTTTTCGGTTACCCGGGCGGAGCCATTCTGAATGTATACGATGAATTATATAAGCACAGCGATGAGATTCGTCATATTCTGACCTCTCACGAGCAGGGCGCGTCCCATGCGGCGGATGGCTATGCCAGAGCCACCGGCAAGGTAGGCGTATGTCTGGCCACATCCGGCCCGGGTGCCACCAATCTGGTTACCGGTATCGCTACCGCGTACATGGATTCCGTACCCATGGTAGCCATTACCTGCAACGTGGGAAAAGGACTGTTGGGAAGAGATTCCTTCCAGGAGGTAGATATTTCCGGTATTACCATGCCGATTACCAAGCATAACTTTATTATTAAGGATGCAGAAGCACTGGCCCCGGCTCTTCGCAAGGCCTTCGATATCGCCAGAAGCGGACGTCCCGGTCCGGTCCTGGTGGACATCACCAAGAATGCCACCGCGGATAAGACCGACTATGAATATAAGAAGCCGGAAGAGCCCAAGCGCGTAACGGATACTATCAAAGATGAGGATATCGAAAAAGCCCTGGAAATGATTCGGGAGGCAGAGCGTCCGTTCATCTTTGTGGGCGGAGGTTCTGTTATCTCCGGCGCATCCGAAATGGTAAATATCTTTGCCCATAAGGTCAACGCTCCGGTCTGTGATTCCCTGATGGGAAAGGGCGCGTTCAACGGCACCGACCCGCTGTACACCGGCATGCTGGGTATGCACGGAACCAAGGCGTCCAATTTCGGCGTAGCCCACTGCGATCTGCTGATTACCCTGGGCGCGCGTTTCAGCGACCGTGTCACCGGCGACACCAGCCGATTTGCCAAAAAGGCGAAGATTCTCCAGATCGACATCGACCCGGCAGAGATCAATAAAAATGTCCTGGTAAGCGGCAGCGTCATCGGCGATGTGAAATCCGTGCTGGAAATCCTGAACGCGAAGCTTCCGGATATGAAGCATGACGCATGGGTAGAAGAGGTAGAAGCCCTGAAGAATAAATATCCGCTGAAATTTGACGACGACCGTCTGACAGGTCCCTATGTGGTAGAAGAATTGTACCGCGTAACAAAGGGCGACGCCATTATCACCACCGAGGTTGGTCAGAACCAGATGTGGGCGGCACAGTATTATAAGTACAAGGGGCCGAGAACCTTCCTGACCTCGGGAGGACTGGGAACCATGGGCTATGGCCTGGGAGCCGGCATCGGAGCCAAGATTGGCTGCCCGGAAAAAACAGTAGTCAATGTGGCAGGCGACGGCTGCTTCCGCATGAATATGAATGAAATTGCGACGGCAGCCCGCTATCAGGTACCGATCATCGAGTTAGTACTGAATAACCATGTACTGGGTATGGTACGTCAGTGGCAGACCCTGTACTATGGACAGCGCTATTCCGCCACCGTCTTAAACGATCAGGTGGATTTCGTAAAGCTGGCAGAGGCCATGGGCGCAGTCGGTATGCGTGTGACAAAGAAGGAAGAAGTCGCTCCGGCGCTGGAGAAGGCCATTGCCATGGGCCGTCCGGTGGTGCTGGAGTGTGTCATCGACAGTGATGACAAGGTGTTCCCGATGATGTCTCCGGGAGCCCCGCTGGAGGATACCTTTGATGCGGACGATTTAAATCAGAAGTAAGACATCAAAAAAACGAGTGGAGTAAAAAGTGAAAAAATGATAGCGGTAATAAAACGGATACGCTGGTATCTCTGGGTGTTGATTGTTCTTGTGGTGGCATACGTGGGAGTTTCCATTTATTTTATGGAACATTTCTTTACGGGTACCGAGGTCAACGGAGTGAACGCGGATCTGTATACAGTGAAACAGGTGAACGAGCTGCTGCTTTCTCAGGCAAACGCTTACACATTAACCATTACGGAGCGGGGCGGCGACACCGTCACCCTGACCCCGGAAAAGCTTGGCATGAGCTTCTCTGAGGGCGATACCGTCCGGACGCTGAAGCGGAAGCAGAACGGTTTCCTATGGCCCAGAATGTTCTGGCAGAAGGATCTGTACCAGATTGGACCGGAGATCAGCTACGATGAGGATGCCTTTGATGCTGCAGTGAATTCCTGCATGAAAAAGGGCGCTTCTCCGGAAAATGCCTGGGTGGAAATGACGGAGGATGGCTACAAGATACATAAAGAGGAGCAGGGTGCCGAACTTGATTGGGAAGCCTTAAGCGGCCAGATCCGCATTGCTTCCGAAAGCCTGATAGAGACCCTTGATCTGGATGAGGCAGGCTGCTATGTGGAGCCTCAGATTACTACAGAATCAGAAGAAATCACATCGCTGACAGCGCAGCTTGATGAATGGCTGGGAGCGTCTGTCACTTATACCTTTGGAAAACAGAGTGATGTGGCGGACAAATCCGTTATCAGCGGTTTTATTACCATTGATGATGATTACAAGGCAGCGCTTTCGGAGCAGGCTGTGACCGATTGGGTGACGGAGCTTGCAAAGGAGCGCGACACCTACAAGCAGGCCCGCAGCTTCAACAGTACGCTGCGCGGTACCATTACGGTAAAGGGTGGCAATTACGGCTGGCAGATTGATAAAGCGACCGAGAGCGTAGCACTTCTCGCTTCTATTGAAAAGGGCGAGACTGTTACAAAGGAGCCGGCGTACAGCCATAAGGGAAATACCTGGGATGGACCCAACGGCGACATCGGAAGCACCTATATCGAGGTAGATATGGGAGCGCAGCATATGTGGTGCTATAAAAATGGCAGCCTGGTGGTTGACACCGATGTGGTAACCGGCAATATCAGCCGTGGTTACAATACGCCGGCTATCGTGTCCCAGATTCAGTATAAGACCCGTAACGCAGTGCTGAAGGGCGATAACTACCGTACGCCGGTAAATTACTGGATGCCCTTCTACGGCAATTACGGAATCCATGACGCGTACTGGCGTGCCGAGTTTGGCGGAGAGGTCTATCTGACCAATGGCTCCCATGGCTGTGTCAATACACCGCCGGCAGCTATGGCGCAGGTATATGCCAATATGGAAACAGGAACGCCGGTAGTACTGTATTACTAAAAAATATTGACAACAGTTTAACAGAGTAATAGAATAAAGGAAATTATAATACATACGTAAAGGCCCGGCGATAGTCAGGAAGTTCTGAATTATCTGCCGGGCCATGAGTGAAAATGGGAGGAATGAAAACATGAGTCGTGTGTACAATTTTTCAGCAGGACCGGCCGTAATGCCGGAAGAGGTTTTACGCGAGGCAGCAGATGAGATGCTGGACTACAAGGGAACAGGAATGTCTGTGATGGAGATGTCACACCGCTCTAAGGCTTTCGAGAATATCATCAATGAGGCAGAACAGGATCTGCGCGATTTGATGCAGATCCCGGACAATTACAAGGTGCTGTTCATGCAGGGCGGCGCGCATTTGCAGTTCGCGGCGATTCCCATGAACCTGATGAAAAATAAGGTGGCGGATTACATTATCACCGGACAGTGGGCAAAGAAAGCATTGAAAGAGGCGCAGATCTACGGACAGGCAAACGCTATCGCGTCATCCGAGGATAAAACCTTCTCTTATATTCCGGATTGCTCCGATCTGCCGATCAGCCCGGACGCAGATTATGTATATATCTGCGAGAACAACACCATCTACGGAACCAAGTTCCATACCCTGCCGGATACCAAGGGCAAGACTCTGGTATCTGATATTTCCTCCTGTTTCTTATCCGAGCCGGTAGACGTAAGCAAATATGGTCTGATCTACGGCGGCGTACAGAAAAATGTGGGTCCCGCAGGCATGGCCATCGTCATCATCCGGGAGGATTTGATTACCGAGGATGTGCTTCCGTACACGCCGACTTATATGAAGTACAAGATCCATGCGGATGCCAATTCTCTTTACAACACTCCGAACTGCTACTGCATCTACATGTGCGGCAAGGTTTTCAAATGGCTGAAGAAGCAGGGCGGTCTGGAAGTGATGAAGGCGAGAAATGAAGAAAAGGCAAAGGTTCTCTATGACTTCCTGGATTCCAGTAAGCTGTTCAAGGGCACGGTCCGCAAAGAAGACCGTTCTATTATGAATGTACCGTTTGTAACCGGTGACAAGGATCTGGACGCCAAATTTATCAAAGAGGCCACCGAGGCAGGCTTTGTGAACCTGAAGGGTCACAGAACCGTCGGCGGCATGCGCGCAAGCATCTACAATGCTATGCCGATCGAGGGCGTCAAGGCTCTGGTAGAGTTTATGAAGAAGTTTGAGGAGGAAAACTAAGCCATGTATCAGTACAAATGCATGAATCAGATCGCGCAGTTCGGTCTGAATCATTTCACAGAGGATTATAAGCAGACCGAGAATATGGAGGAGGCGGACGCACTGCTGGTCAGAAGCGCGGCGCTTCATGAGGTAGAATTCCCGGAAAATCTGAAGGCTATTGCCCGTGCAGGAGCCGGTGTAAATAACATTCCGCTTACCAAATGTGCGGATCAGGGTATCGTTGTATTCAATACACCGGGAGCCAATGCCAACGGCGTTAAGGAGCTGGTACTGGCAGGTATGCTGCTGGCAGCCAGAGATATCGTGGGCGGCGTCAACTGGGTGCAGTCCGAGCGTATGAACGAGGATATCAGTAAGCTTGCGGAAAAGCAGAAGAAGCAGTTTGCGGGCCATGAGATTCAGGGCAAGAAGCTGGGCATCATCGGTCTTGGCGCCATCGGCGTGCAGGTGGCAAACGCAGCCACACATCTTGGCATGGAAGTACTGGGCTATGACCCGTATATCTCCGTAGAGGCAGCCTGGAATCTGTCCCGCAATATCCGTCACATTACCAATGTGGACGATATCTATAAAGAGTGTGATTACATCACCATTCATGTGCCGCTTCTGGACAGCACAAAGGGTATGATCAATGCAGAGGCCATCGAGAAGATGAAGGACGGCGTAGTAGTTCTGAACTATGCCCGGGATCTTCTGGTAGACGAGAAGGCTATGGTGGATGCGCTGAAGAAGGGAAAAGTAGCCCGCTATATGACTGATTTCCCGAACACCACCACCGCAGGCGCGAAGGGTGTGATCGTAACCCCACATCTGGGCGCTTCCACGGAGGAAGCAGAGGAGAACTGTGCGCGTATGGCGGTGAAGGAAGTTCGCTGCTATCTGGAGCACGGCAACATTCAGCACTCCGTTAACTATCCGGACTGCGACATGGGTATCCCCAGTTATCCGGCGCGTGTGGCTATCTGCCATAAGAATGTTAAAAATATGCTGAGCCAGTTCACTACCATTCTCGGCGACGCCAACTACAATATCGGCAATATGACCAATAAGAGCCGCGGTGACTACGCGTACTCCATGTTCGATCTGGAAAGTCCGGCAAGCCCGGAGCTTATCGAGAAGCTTGAAGCCGTAGACGGCGTTCTGAAAGTGCGGGTGATCTGCTAATGGCAGAGATCAGAGCTTTTCGCGGCATCCGGCCCGCAGCCGGAAAAGAGGCAGATATCGCGGCGCTTCCCTATGATGTATACAATCGGGAAGAGGCAAGAAAGGCCGTAGAGGGAAAGCCCCTGACCTTCCTTCGTATCGACCGCGCGGAGACTCAGCTTTCCGAAGAGACAGATATCTATGCACCGGAGGTTTATCAGAAAGCAAAAGAGCTGCTCTGGGGCATGGTAGAGAACGGTGATTTCGTGCAGGACGACAAGCCCTGTTATTATCTTTATGAGCTGACCATGAACGGCCGCAGTCAGACCGGTATCGTGGCCTGCGCTTCCATTGACGATTATCTGAACGGTATGATCAAGAAGCATGAGAATACCCGTCGGGAGAAGGAAGAAGATCGTGTGCGTCACGTGGACATCTGCGACGCCCAGACCGGCCCGATTTTCCTGGCTTACCGGAATCAGGAGAGCCTGAAAAAAATTGTGGCGGACGTAAAGACGGGCGCGGCTCTGTTTGACTTCACCTCGGAGGACGGGATCCGTCATCGAGGCTGGAAAATAGCGGACACAGAGAAAATCAGCGCCATCTATGAGGCCTTTCATCAGATGAACGCCCTCTATATCGCTGACGGCCATCACCGGGCGGCTTCCGCTGTGCGTGTGGGCGTAAAGCGTCGGGAGGAGCATCCGGGCTATACCGGCGAGGAGGAGTTTAACTACTTTCTGTCCGTGATTTTCCCGGACGACGAGTTGATGATTATGGATTACAACCGTGTGGTCCGCGAACTGAACGGCCTGACGCCGGAGGAATTTTTAAGCGGGATCAAAAAGGTCTTTGATGTGGAGAAGCTGGACAAGGCAGAGCATCCGAAGAGGAAAGGACAGGTGACTCTGTTCCTGGAGGACAAATGGTATCTGCTGACCCTGAAGCCGGAATATGAGAACTGTGATCCGGTGGAGGGTCTGGATGTATCCATTCTGCAGAAGCAAATTCTGGAGCCGGTTCTGGGCATTCAGGATCCGAAGACAGACAAGCGCATTGACTTTGTCGGCGGAATTCGCGGACTTTCCGAGCTGGAGCGCCGGGTACATACAGATATGAAGGTGGCCTTTGCCATGTATCCGACTTCCATAGGAGAATTATTTGCAGTGGCGGACGCCGGACTGCTGATGCCGCCTAAATCTACCTGGTTTGAGCCAAAGCTCCGCAGCGGATTATTTATCCATGCATTAAAATAAAAGGCTCAGAGGGCTTCTGAATTTACAATAAGCACTTGCAATATATGGAAAAATGCTCTATAATAGGCGCTGTTAGAATTTTGGAAGTAAAAGTCAGAGGAGGATTATGATGGCTGCTAAGAAAACAACACAGACAACGAAAAAGGCAGAAGACGTAAAGATAAACGCTCCGGTAAAGACAGCAGAGACAGTAAAGACAGTAAAGACAGAGACAGCGGCTCCGGCAGTTAAGGCAGAAGTAAAAGAGACCGTAAAAGAAGCACCGAAGGCAGAGGTAAAAACAGAGGCTGTAAAGGCTGAGGCACCGAAGGCTGAGAAGAAGGCAGAAGTAAAGGCAGAGCCGAAGAAGCGCGGACCGAAGCCGAAGGCTGAGAAGAAGGAAGCCGTACAGAATGTATATGTGCAGTTTGCAGGTAAGGAGATCCTGACTGCAGATCTGGCAGCACAGGTAACCGAGAAGTGGGTAGCACTGGGACACCGTGCATCTTCCATCAAGGAGCTGAACCTGTATGTAAAGCCGGAAGACAGCGCAGCATACTATGTCATCAACGGCAAAGAGAGCGGAAAGATCGAACTGTAATTTACACCGGATAAAATATATGCGATACGAGGAAAGAGTCAGTCCAGCATGGACGGGCTCTTTTTTTACCATCGCACGTTCGCCCTGTAAAAGCATATGTCCGTCCTGGATACAACTTTTTTATAAAATCCTCTTGCTATTCGATTTTAAACGTGCTATACTAAAGCCCATATTAAAAACCACGCACAAATGTCTTCGCAGGACGAACAAAAGGGCATGAATTGTCGGTGACAGCCGAAGCGTGGAAAGAGGAGGAAGAAAGTTATGAAAAAGCGTGCATTATCAGTATTACTGGCTGCAGCCATGGTCAGCACCATGCTGGCAGGATGCTCCGGCGGAAGCTCTGACAGCAGTTCCGCAAGCGCAGACGCGTCTGCCACAGACGGAAATGTGGTAAAGATTGGTGTCTACGAGCCGGCATCCGGAGACAACGGAGCAGGCGGAAAGCAGGAGACTCTGGGTATCCAGTACGCCAACTACGTTACCCCGACCGTGGAGATCGGCGGTACCGAGTATACTGTACAGCTTGACATCGTAGACAATGAGTCCTCAAACGACAAGGGACCCTCTGCGGCAGCTACCCTGGTCAGCGATAAGGTATCTGTTGTGCTTGGTTCCTATGGATCTGGTGTTTCCATTGCAGCTTCCGATGTATTCAAGGAGGCAGGAATCCCGGCCATCGGCGTCACCTGTACAAACCCGCAGGTAACAGAGGGTAACACCCATTATTTCCGCATCTGTTTCCTGGATCCGTTCCAGGGTACCGTACACGCGAACTTCGCAAGCGAGAAATTTGGCGCGAAGAAAGCATACGTGCTGACAAAGCTTGGAGACGACTACTCCACCGGACTTGGATACTACTTCACACAGGCCTTTGAGGCACTGGGCGGAGAAGTTGTGGCAGAGACCTTCCAGGAAGGAAACAGCGACTTTACCTCTTACATTACATCTGCAAAGAAGGCAGGAGCCGACGTATTCTTTGCTCCCAGCTCTACCGAGGCAGCAGCCCTGATTATCGAGCAGGCAGCCGCACAGGGACTGGGAATGCCGATTCTTTCCACAGATACCTGGGATTCCAACGTCATTCTGAATGCCGCAAAGGGCAAGGATCTGGAGATTTACGTAACCACCTTCTATCAGGAGGGCGCAAATCCGGAGTTTGACGCAGGCATCAAGGAATGGATCAACAGCGACAACACAGCGAAGGCAAATAACGGCGGCGACGATACCGTATCCGGTCTGACCGTTATGGGATATGACGCGTACTACACCGCGCTGGAGGCTCTGAAGGCAGCGGGAAGCACAGACCCGGCAGCTGTAAACGAGGCGCTCTGGAATGTGGATTATACCGGTGTAACCGGACACATCACCTTCAATGAGACAGGTGACGCGAACCGTGACACCGCTTACATCAAGCAGGCCAACACCGAGACAGGCGCATGGGAGTTCGTGGCAGAACAGAGTGTAAGCAAGTAATTTAAAAGAAAAGGCTGAAAAGCTTTGGTGGCGGGAGCGCTGATGCGCGCTCCCGCCATACCCATGTTTTCAGCCTGGTTTTTTGGAGGTTATTGTATGGAATGGATTAACCAGAACCTGCCCTACCTGATGGCAGGCATTTCCGTAGGCGGACAGTATGCGCTGATTGCCATCGGCTATACCATGGTCTACGGAATTTTGAGACTGATTAACTTCGCTCACGGCGATATTTTCATGGTGGCAGGTCTGATTATGGTATATGCCATGACGGTCATGCCTATCTATGTGGCGATTCCACTGATGATTGTTCTGACGGTGCTTCTGGGCTTTACCGTGGAGCGTGTGGCTTATAAGCCGCTTCGAAGCGCTCCGAGAATGTCCATCATGATTTCCGCCATCGGTGTGTCCTATCTGCTGCAGAATCTGGCGCTTTATGTGACCGGAGGTCTGTCCCAGCAGTATCCGGCCATTCCCTGGCTCAGTGATACCATCAGCGTCTTCGGCGCAACCACCAAGCGCGTGACAGTCATCACTCCGGTTCTGACTATTGTGCTGGTGCTGGCTCTGGTAGCCCTGATCAAATACACCAAGATCGGTATGGCCATGCGCGCGGCTTCCCGTGATTTTGAAACTTCCCAGCTGATGGGAATTAAGATTAATTCCGTTATCAGCATGACCTTTATCATCGGAAGCTTTCTGGCGGCCATCGGAAGTATGCTGTTCTTCACCAACTACACCGGCGTCACTCCGACCGCAGGCGCAATGCCAGGTCTGAAGGCCTTTGTCGCAGCCGTATTCGGCGGCATCGGCTCCATTCCGGGCGCGGTCATCGGCGCATTTATTATCGGTATCTGTGAAAATATCATCAAGGGTCTGGGCTGGACTACCTTTTCTGACGCGTTCACCTTTGCCCTGTTGATTGTCATTCTCATTGCAAAGCCCACGGGTCTGTTCGGTGAGAAAGTCATTGATAAAGTATAAGGAGGCGTTCGGTCATGAAAAAAAAGACAAAGGTCATGTGGAACGTCGGCCTGATCGGAGGACTTCTCCTTCTGCTCTTTGTACTGGAGCAGATCCTGCCGTCTGGTTCCATGTTGTTTACAGTATTGAAAAAGGGCGCGATTTACGCGCTGGTGGCAGTGTCCATGAACCTGCTGAACGGCTTCACCGGCCTGTTTTCCTTAGGTCAGGCGGGCTTTATGCTGTTGGGCGCTTATACATACGGTATCTTGACGATTCCGGTGGAATCCAGAGCCAGTGTCTATCAGTATTTTAACGGCGGTATCGTACAGTTTGCCATCCCGGTTCCGCTGGCACTCATTGCAGGCGGTATTATAGCGGCGATTTGCGCGTATCTCATCGGTCTGCCGGTACTGCGTTTGAAGAGCGATTATCTGGCGATTGCGACCTTAGGTTTTGCGGAGATCATCCGTGCGGTATTTCAGTGGGATAAGCTGGGCCCGCTGACCAATGGATCAAATCTGCTGCGTAATTTCCCGGCTTTTAAGTCGGTATTATATCCGTTTATCGTATCTGGTATCTGCATTGCCATCATCGTGATGCTAATCAATTCCACATATGGCCGTGCGTTCAAGGCCATCCGTGATGATGAAATCGCTGCGGAGGCCATGGGTATCAATCTGGCCCATCATAAGAGACTGGCTTTCGTCATCAGCTCCTTCTTCGCGGGTATCTCCGGAGGACTGCTGGCCATGTATCAGACCACCATTCAGGCGTCCATGTTCAAGTCTGCCATGACCTATGAGATCCTGCTGATCGTCGTCATCGGCGGTATCGGATCTGTGACTGGAAGCTGCATCAGCTCCTTCCTGTTCATCGCCTGCTCCGAGTGGTGGCTGCGTTTCCTGGACAATGACAACTTGTATATCGGAAGCTTCCATGTGCCTTTCTTACGCGCCGGTTTCCGTAAGGTTGTGTTTGCGGTCATCATCATGTGCATCGTACTGTTTTACCGTAAGGGAATCATGGGCGACAAAGAATTTTCGATCGAAGGAATTGCGAATTTCTTCCGCAATCGATTTAAGAAAAAGAAGGTAACGGAAGGAGGCGCTTCCAAATGAGTGCGGAAAATGTATTGAAAGTAGAGAACATCACCATGCAGTTTGGCGGCGTCATTGCCGTGGACAATATGAATCTGGAGATCAACAAGGGCGAAATCGTGTCCCTCATCGGCCCCAACGGAGCCGGTAAGACCACGGCCTTCAATGTGATCACAGGCGTGTACGCGCCCAGCAACGGCGCCATTTACTATAAGGGCAATAAAATCGTCCAGAACCACCCCCAGGGCAAGATGAAGAAGCTGTACCGGGGCGAGAATCCGGCCATGTATACAGGTCAGCATGTACTGGCTCCCACGCCGGATAAAATTACAAGACTTGGTATCGCCAGAACCTTTCAGAATATCCGTCTGTTCAAGAGCCAGACCGTATTCGACAACATCCTGATTGCCAAGCATATGCTGCGCACCAGCAATATTTTTACGGCCACCTTCCACCTGAATGGAAAGGAAGAGGCGAAGATGCGAGAGGAGACGGAGCGTCTTCTGGAGATCGTGGGCCTGACTGATGTGAGAAATGAGCTGGCGACCTCTCTGCCCTATGGCAAGCAGCGTCATCTGGAGATCGCCCGTGCCCTGGCCACCAAGCCGGAGCTTCTGCTTCTGGACGAACCGGCGGCTGGTATGAACCCCCAGGAGACCCTGGAGCTGACGGAGTTCATTGATAAGATCCGCAGGCAGTTTGACCTGACGGTCTTTATGATTGAGCATCATATGGATCTGGTTATGGAGATTTCCGACCGCATCTACGTGCTGGATTTTGGAAAGCCCATCGCGGAGGGTACCCCGGAGGAGATCCGGAACAATCCGAAGGTTATCGAAGCTTATCTGGGAGGTGCGGACGATGAGTAATATTCTGGAAGTCAAAGATTTGAACGTATCCTACGGCGGCATCAAGGCCGTGAAGGATATCAGCTTCGCCGTGCCAAAGGGCGAGGTCGTGACCCTGATTGGAGCCAATGGTGCGGGAAAAAGCTCTACCCTTCGTTCTATCGTGGGACTGGTGAAGCCGGAGAGCGGCAGTATTCTCCTGAAGGGAGAGGAGCTGGCTGGCATGCCCACGGAGCAGATTGTAACCAAGGGAATTACCCTGGTACCTGAGGGACGCCGGGTGTTCCCGGATATGACCGTAGCGGAGAACCTGAAAATCGGTGCTTATATGCGAAAGGATTCTCTGGACAATGATATGAACTGGGTCTATGATCTGTTTCCCCGCTTGAAGGAACGTTCCTGGCAGCTGGCCGGAACCCTGTCCGGCGGCGAGCAGCAGATGCTGGCCATCGGCCGCGCGCTGATGTCGAGACCGGAGATTATCATGATGGATGAGCCGTCCCTGGGACTGGCCCCCATCATTGTAAAAGGCGTATTTGATATTATCCGGGAGATCAATAAGCAGGGCGTGACCATCCTCCTGGTAGAGCAGAATGCGAACATGGCCCTGAAGGCCGCAAACCTGGGCTATGTCATGGAGACCGGCCGCATTACCCTGAGCGGAACCGGAGCCGAGCTTCTGGAAAATGAAGCAGTGAAGGCGGCGTATCTGGGAAAAGCAAAGAAGTAAAAAGGACGTTAAAAGGGATCATAAGCGTAAATTATAAATAATCATAATTTATAGAAAGAAATCCATTTACTTTTTGAGAAAAACAAGGTATACTAAACGTCGGTGCAGTGCGTCTGCACTGACGTTATTTAATTTTCAGTATTTAAACCTAATGGAGGGATACAAGCTATGGTAAAAGCAATCGTAGGCGCCAACTGGGGTGACGAGGGAAAGGGCAAGATTACAGACATGCTTGCTCAGGAGTCTGACATCATCGTCCGTTTTCAGGGCGGTGCAAACGCAGGCCACACAATCGTAAACAATTACGGAAAGTTCGCGCTGCACAGCCTGCCGTCTGGTGTATTTTACAATCATACCACCAGCATCATCGGAAATGGAGTCGCACTGAATATTCCGGTTCTGTTCAACGAGATTCAGAGCATTGTGGAGAAGGGAGTTCCGACCCCGAAGATTCTCGTATCCGACCGTGCGCAGATTGTGATGTCTTATCATATCCTGTTTGATCAGTGTGAGGAGGAGCGTTTGGGAGGCAAGGCCTTCGGTTCCACCAAGTCCGGTATCGCGCCCTTCTATTCTGATAAATACGCGAAGATTGGTTTTCAGGTCAGCGAGCTGTTCGCGGACGAAAAGTATCTTCGCGATAAGATCGCCAATGTATGCGTGAAGAAGAATGTGGTTCTGGAGAACCTGTATCATAAGCCGGCTCTCGATGAGGACAAGCTCTATGAGGAACTGATGGAGTATAAGAAGATGGTAGAGCCCTACGTATGTGACGTATCCAAGTATCTGTGGGACGCGATCCACGAGGGCAAGAATATCCTGCTGGAGGGTCAGCTTGGTTCCATGAAGGATCCGGATCACGGCATTTACCCGATGGTTACCTCTTCCTCTACCCTGGCAGCTTACGGCGCCATCGGCGCAGGTATTCCGCCCTATGAGATCAAGGAAATCATCGTAGTCAGCAAGGCATACTCCAGTGCCGTAGGCGCAGGCGCGTTCGTCAGCGAGATTTTCGGCGACGAAGCGGACGAGCTGAGACGCAGAGGCGGCGACGGCGGAGAGTTCGGCGCAACCACAGGCCGACCCAGAAGAATGGGCTGGTATGACTGTGTGGCATCCAAGTACGGCTGCCGGATCCAGGGCGCTACCGGCGTAGCCTTCACAGTACTGGACGTACTGGGCTATCTGGATGAAATTCCGGTCTGCACAGGCTACGAGATCGACGGAAAGGTTACCACCGACTTCCCGACTACTCACCTGCTTGAGAAGGCAAAGCCTGTATACGAGGTGCTGCCGGGCTGGAAATGCGACATCCGCGGCATCAAGAAGTACGAGGATCTGCCGGAAAACTGCCGCAAGTACATCGAGTTTATCGAGAAGCACATCGAGTGCCCGATCACCATGGTATCCAACGGACCGGGACGTGACGATATCATTTTCCGCAATAAATAAGGTACATTATGATTGATACAGTTATTTTTGATATTGGTAAAGTCCTGATGGATTACAGCTGGGATCAGTATCTGCATGGAATCGTGCCGGATGAGATCCCATACAGAACGCTGGAGGAAGCAGTGTTTCTGAACCCCTGTTGGGAAGAGCATGACAAGGGTCTGATGACAGAGGAAGAGGAATTGTGGGATTTTATATCCAACGCGCCGGATTATGAGCCGGAGATTCGTGCTGTCTATGAGAATCTGGGACAGTGTACCTGGAGCTTTCCTTATGCGAACGCATGGATCGGGGAACTGAAGGCCCGGGGTCTGAAGGTATATGCCCTGTCGAACTGGCAGAAGCGGATCTTTGAGCAGAATGAGGAGACCATGATGGGATTTTTAGGACAGATGGATGGATATCATCTTTCCTATCGAACCCATAAGAATAAGCCGGATCCGGAGGCGTTTACAGGCCTTTTTGAGGCTTACGGCATCATTCCGGAGCAGACCGTGTTCATCGACGACAACGCGGCCAATATCGAAGCAGCGAGAAAGCTGGGGCTTCACGCTATCCGCTTCGTGTCTTATGAGCAGGCGAAAGAAGAACTGAATACATTTCTGTAAAAGTGAAGGCCCGCACGGAACAACGTGCGGGCCTTCTTTCGGCTTTTTACTTTTTCAGATACCGGGCCAGCATGATGCAGGCGTAGATGAAAACAGGTACAAAAATCGTGCATACAATCGAGGCCTTCAGCCAGTTCTTTCCCTCGGTGGGGTCCACGAACGCGAAGACCAGGGTCAGAAGATACATACCCACCAGCAGCACCACGCCGATGAGGGCCAGAATCCGTTTACATTTATTGTCTTTCATAGCAGTTTTTCTATAGAAGAATCCTTTCTGTCTTAGTTCCGGGATCCTGGTTTTCAGTTTCCCTCTCTTTTATTTATCACAAAAAAGAAAAAAGCGCAAATACTTTGTATAAAAGAATGGGACAGGGATATACTAACATCAGACAAAAGAGAAACGAATTACTTATATCCTCCCCTTTAGCAGATCACTCCGAAGCGCCAGGAACGCTTCGGGGTGATTTCGTCTGCGTACCGGAAAAGGAAAGGACAGATTTGGGCCGGAACATAGCCCGGAATACAAAATACAGCTTGATTTTTAATATCTGTCCTGCTATATTTAAAAGATAGAAATGTTTTAAGCAAAGGATGGAGATTAAATTATGGCATTACTGAAACAGTGGCGCGATATGGCCTACGATGAGAAAGCAAATAAGGGTGACATCCAGAGATTCTGGGCGAACTATTTCAATATTGAGAAGGGCATCTACGAGCAGCTTCTTACAGATCCGGATACTGAGGTAAAGGGTACCGTCAAGGAACTGGCAGAGAAGTACGGACAGGACGTGATGACTATGACAGGCTTCCTGGATGGCATCAACGACAGCCTGGTAGAGCCGAACCCCATCGAGGAGATGGAGGAGGATACGGTGGTATCCCTGAAGTTCGATAAAGAGAAGCTTTACAAGAACATGGTAGACGCAAAGGCAGACTGGCTCTATGAGCTGCCCCAGTGGAAAGAGATTTTCTCTGAGGAGAAGCTGCATGAGCTGTATCTGGAGCAGAAGAAATCAAACACTATCGTAAAGGGACCGAAGATTGGCCGTAACGACCCCTGCCCCTGCGGAAGCGGAAAGAAATACAAGAAGTGCTGCGGAAAGAACGCATAAGGCGCAGGAGGAGAAGATTATGAAAATCACACTGAAGGACGGCTCCGTAAAGGAGTACGCAGAAAGCAAATCCGTATATGAGATTGCCCAGGACTTAAGCGAAGGACTGGCGCGTATGACCGTGGCAGGAGAGCTGAACGGCGAGGTTGTAGACTTAAGAACAGTCATTGACAAGGACTGCCAGCTGAATATTCTGACCCTGAAGGACGAAAAGGCACTGTCGGTTCTCCGTCATACCGCAAGCCATGTGATGGCCCAGGCTGTAAAGCGTCTGTACCCGACTGTAAAGCTGGCTATCGGACCTTCCGTAGCAGATGGCTTTTACTACGATATGGATTTTGAGACTCCGCTGACCTCCGACGACTTTGAGAAGATCGAGGCCGAGATGAAGAAGATCATCAAGGAGAACCTGGAGATCGTACGCTTCACCAAGCCCCGCGAGGAGGCTATCGCATTTATGAAGGAGAAGGGTGAGCCCTACAAGGTAGAGCTGATCGAGGACCTTCCGGAGGATGCGGAAATCAGCTTCTACCAGCAGGGTGAGTTCGTGGACCTGTGCGCAGGACCGCACCTTAAGAGTACCAAAGACGTAGGTAAGGCTTTCAAGATCATGAGCCTGGCAGGCGCATACTGGAGAGGCGACGAGCACAACAAGATGCTGACCCGTCTTTACGCTACCGCATTTCCGAAAAAGGAAGAGCTGGAAGCATACATCACCATGATGGAGGAAGCAAAGAAGCGTGACCACAGAAAGCTTGGCAAGGAGCTGGGTCTCTTTATGATGCACGAAGCAGGACCGGGCTTCCCGTTCTTCCTGCCGAAGGGAATGACGCTTAAGAATACCCTGATTGACTACTGGAGAGAGATCCACAAGAAGGCAGGCTACGTAGAGGTATCTACCCCGATTATCCTGAACAGAAGCCTGTGGGAGACCTCCGGACACTGGGATCACTATAAGAATAACATGTATACTACCGTCATCGACGGCGAGGACTACGCGATCAAACCGATGAACTGCCCTGGCGGCGTTCTGGTTTATGCGGCAGAGCCCCGTTCCTACCGTGACCTGCCCCTGCGTGTGGGCGAGCTGGGTCTGGTACACCGTCATGAGAAATCCGGCCAGCTTCACGGTCTCATGCGTGTGCGCTGCTTTACACAGGACGACGCGCATATCTTCATGACGCCGGAGCAGATTAAGGACGAGATCAAGGGTGTAGTGGCTCTGATCAACGATACCTATTCCATGTTTGGATTCAAATATCATGTGGAGTTGTCCACACGTCCCGAGGATTCCATGGGAAGCGACGAGGACTGGGAGGTAGCTACCGCAGGTCTTCGCGACGCTCTGGACGAGCTGGGTATGCCTTATGTGGTAAATGAGGGCGATGGCGCGTTCTACGGTCCGAAGATTGACTTCCATCTGGTAGACTGCATTGGCCGTACCTGGCAGTGCGGAACCATTCAGCTGGACTTCCAGCTGCCCCAGCGTTTTGAGCTGGAGTACGTGGGAGCAGACGGCGAGAAGCACCGCCCGATCATGATCCACCGTGTAGTATTCGGTTCCATCGAGCGTTTCATCGGTATCCTGATCGAGCATTTTGCAGGCGCGTTCCCCACCTGGCTGGCTCCGGTTCAGGTACGTGTGCTGCCGATTTCCGACAAGTATATGGATTACGCAGAGCAGGTAAAGAAGTCTCTGGATGAGGTCGGTATCCGCACTGAGCTTGATAAGCGCGCGGAGAAGATTGGCTACAAGATCCGTGAGGCACAGACCGCGAAGATTCCGTATATGCTGGTTGTAGGCCAGAAGGAAGAGGAAGAGGGCACTGTTTCCGTCAGAAGCCGCGAGGCAGGCGATCAGGGAGCAAAGGCGCTGGACGCTTTCATTGCTGATGTGAAAAAAGAGATTGAAACCAAAGGCAGAGAAGCATAAAATTGTTTGAACGCAGATTCCCCCGCCCGGAGGCGTAAGCCTTCCGGCGGGGAATTTTCATAAAGGAGAATCGATATGATACAGGATATTGCGCCGCATATCTATCACAATGAATACTGCCCGGAGAAGCCGGACGCAGACAGCTATCTGATGTATTTTGAGAGACATAACGCGCTGGCCCGCTGGGATGGGGTGGAGATTGCATTTCCCAGATTCCGGGATTTTCCGGAGGTGAAGACGGAGCTTTCGGAGAACATCATCTATCTGTTCACAGTGGATGATAAGAGATTCTATCTGGTAAAGGAACTGGCCCTGCCGGAACGCAAGGGCTTTCGGCTGGAAAGTAACCGGAGATTTCGGGACGCACAGCCTCAGTGGTTATCCTTCGCCGGCATCACTGGTTATCAGCTCTGGCACTGGTACGACGTCCGCAAGTACTGCGGCCACTGCGGCAGCCCCATGGTGCATGACGCAAAGGAGCGCATGATGCGCTGCCCGGACTGCGGCCAGATGGAATACCCGAAGATTTCTCCGGCAGTCATCGTGGGTATTCTACATAAAGATAAGATTCTGATGTCCAAGTATGCGGGCCGGGATAATATCACCTACTACGCGCTGATTGCGGGATTTACCGAGATCGGCGAGAGCATCGAGGAGACCATCCGCCGGGAGGTCATGGAGGAAGTGGGTCTGAAGGTCAAAAATATCCGCTACTACAAGAGCCAGCCCTGGTCCTTCTCCGAGACAGTCCTGATGGGCTTCTTCGTGGATCTGGATGGTGATGACGAGACCGTCACCCTGGACACCGAGGAGCTGGCCACTGCCGAATGGTTCACGCGGGAGGACGCGCCGCCCCAGCCCCTGAATATCAGTCTGACCAGTGAGATGATCTGGCAGTTCAAGAATGGGAAGGTGTAAAAAAACACCTTTCCCGTAAAAAAATAAGGTCAAAAAATCCAGTATTTATGCGGCTTTTGGAGATTTTGAAAAGAAAATGAAAAAAAGTTGAAAAAAGTGCTTGACTTTTCTTCGGTTATAAGGTTATAATAACCAAGTCGGTTGGGACGGCAAGTCAAAACCGAGAACGAAATGGGATCTTAGCTCAGCTGGGAGAGCATCTGCCTTACAAGCAGAGGGTCATAGGTTCGAGCCCTATAGGTCCCATTTATGGCGAGGTAGCTCAGTTGGCTAGAGCATGCGGTTCATACCCGCAGTGTCGGGGGTTCAAATCCCTTCCTCGCTACTAAGATTCAGACCCAAGAACGAAATCGTTCTTGGGTCTTTTGTTTACGCGAGCAACGAGTCAAATTCGCGAAGCGTATTTTATCTCGTTTACAGGAGGATGACATGGAACAGGTGCAGCATGAGATACCGCCGCTCTACGACGGACATTCAAAAATTTTGATTCTGGGCAGCTTTCCGTCGGTGAAATCGCGGGAAGGGCATTTCTTCTACAATCACCCGCAGAATCGATTCTGGCGCGTTCTGGCGGCCGTGACGGGGCAGGAGACGCCGGGGACAATTCTTGAGAAGAAGGAGTTCCTGCTTAGGAGCGGCATTGCCCTGTGGGATGTGATCGCAAGCTGCGAGATCGAGGGCTCCAGTGACAGCAGTATCCGGAACGTGGTGCCCAATGATATCCGCCCCATATTGGAGACAGCGGATATCCGTCAGATCTATGTAAACGGCGGTACGGCGGAGAAGCTGTATAAAAAATACATTTTCCCGGAGACGGGACGGGCAGCGGTGCGGCTGCCATCCACCAGTCCGGCCAACGCGGCGTGTTCATTGGACAATCTAATCGGGCAGTGGAAGGTCATAGGGGAGAGCTTAAACCAGTAGCGAGCCTGCGGGCACAGTGGAAAGCGGTTATTGCAAAAATCGTATCAAGTTGTCATGGATTGGCTATACTTATGCAAACATTTGAGATATAATAACGGCAGACAGGCTGTTTTGCCGGAGACTATTGGACAGGCATGGAGGCGCGACAGCATTTTCCAAAAAATAAGAACGAAAACCGGGCGGAATTTCCCGGAGAAAGAGGTATAGAATGCGGGTAGGAATGGGATATGACGTACACAGACTGGTGGAGGACCGAAAGCTGATCCTGGGCGGCGTGGAAATTCCCTATGAGAAAGGACTTCTGGGACACTCCGACGCAGATGTGCTGCTTCACGCGATTATGGACGCTCTTCTGGGCGCAGCGGCCCTCGGCGACATCGGAAAGCATTTCCCGGACACGGATCCGGCATATAAAGGTATCTCCAGTATCAGGCTTCTGGAGCATGTGGGAAAGCTTCTGGAGGAGCAGAATTACGTGGTGGGCAATATCGACGCCACCATCATCGCCCAGCGCCCGAAAATGGCGCCCCATATTCCTCAGATGCGGGCAAATGTGGCGAAGGCTTTACAGATTGAAGAAAGCCAGATTAACATCAAGGCTACTACAGAAGAGGGCCTCGGTTTTACCGGCACCGGCGAGGGCATTTCTTCTCAGGCCATCTGCGCTCTGATTCCGGTGGCGAATTACGCCTATGAAGATGTGATGCAGCTTCCGAACGGCTGCCCGGGCTGTGGCGGCTGCCAGAAGGCAGAATAGAGCAGCCTATGCCGGTGATTTGGGCGGCGGACATGGCAGATTGGAAAAACAGATATACAGACGAGGTGTAAGCTATGGAGAAGCAGGAACTAAAAACCCAAAAACTGGAAGTGAGATATCTGAAAGATGACGAGCGGATACGTTCCCGGGAACTCTACGAGGAAGTCTTTGTGGAGGATGCGGACGGGTTTTCAGAGCTCTATTACAAAATCAAGGCCCGGGACAACCGGATCCTTGTGGCGGAAAACGACGGCGCCATTGTCTCCATGCTGCACCGGAATCCCTATACCTTCCGGTTCCGCGGCGCGTCCGTTCCGGCGGATTATATCGTAGCGGTGGCTACCAAAGTGACTTGCCGCCATCAGGGACTGATGCGTGCATTGCTCACAAAGGCCCTGCAGGATATGTACGCCGACGGTCGCCCCTTCACCTTTCTGATGCCGGCGGACGAAGCCATTTACACGCCCTTTGATTTCCGTCTCATGGGAAATGATGACGAGGAGGGCCTGGCGGCCCAGGGCAGCGAAGAACTGGCGGAGGACTACGAACTGTTCGTGGAAAAGGATGAAGCATATCAGAAGCGCCATATCGACTGGCCGGAATGGGAGACCACGCCCATGATGCTGCGTCTGGTGGATGCCGCAAAATTTGTGGGAAAAATTGGCGCGGAGGAACTTCCGGGCATTACTAAGACGGCATTTCAGAAGCTGGAGCAGGTGCGCGTGGTAGACGGCGTCTACATCAATGAGCTGGTGTAAGCATGTGCACAAATAAAAACAGGAATATTTCCTGAAATTAGCCGCAAAGGCTTGACAAAAACGGCATTTTTGCATATCCTATAAAGAGTAAATAAGAAAATAAGTGAAAAGGCGAAGAACGGAAAAGTAATCCGCATCCAAAGCGTCAGAGAGAAGCTGTCATCGGCTGTAAGCAGCTTTCGCGGGAGGGACGGACGAAGTGCATCCGGGAGCTGATCCGGTGAACAGGCAGACGGGAGAAACGAAAAGCCTGCAGCCGGGTACGTAAGAACGCACGTTACGCGGAAAAGGGAAAAGGCGAGAGCCTTTTAAAAAGAGTGGAACCGCGGATTCTTTCGTCTCTTATGGAGAAGAAAGGATCCTTTTTTATTCCATTTTTATCCCGAGGCATAAAAAGGGGAGCAGCATGGGAATTATCAAGTATATCAACGAAGAAATTCAGGTTATCCGGGAGCGGGATCCGGCTATCAAGACCTCGGCCGAGGTGCTTCTTTATCCCTGCTTCTGGGCCATCCTGAATTACCGGGTGGCGCATAAGCTGTACAAAAGCGGACATTATTTCTGGGCCAGATGGATTTCCCAGAGATCCAGAAGGAAGACGGGCATCGAGATTCATCCCGGAGCCACCATTGGCAAGGGCCTGTTTATCGACCATGGTTCCGGTGTTATCATCGGCGAGACCACCATCATCGGCGACAATGTGACCCTCTACCAGGGCGTGACCTTAGGCGGAACCGGTAAGGAGCAGGGCAAGCGTCATCCCACCCTGGAGGACAACGTCATGGTCAGTGCCGGAGCAAAGATTCTGGGTTCCTTTACCATAGGGGAGAATTCCAAGATCGGCGCAGGCTCCGTGGTCCTGAAAGAGGTGCCGCCCAATTGTACCGTGGTAGGCGTACCGGGACGCATCGTCAAGCAGGATAATGTAAAAGTACCGCGAAGCGATATGGATCAGGTAAATCTGCCCGACCCGGTTATGGAGGAGCTGTTGGCGCTCCGAATGGAAAACGCCGATCTGAACCGGCAGCTTGAGGTGCTGGAGGAAAAAGAGCGACAGAAAGCAGCAAGAAAGGCTGAAAAGAAAAAAGATAAAGCAGAGAAAAAGGAGAAAAGACATGAAGCTGTATAATACGCTGACAAAAAGTAAAGAAGAATTTGTCCCCCTGGAGGAGGGCAAGGTAAAAATGTACGTATGCGGCCCCACCGTATACAATTTCATCCACATTGGTAACGCCCGTCCCATGATCGTATTTGACACCGTGCGCCGCTATCTGGAGTACAAGGGATATGAAGTGAATTATGTATCCAACTTTACGGACGTAGACGACAAGATTATTAAGAAATCAATCGAGGAGGGCGTGCCCGCAAGCGAGGTATCTGAGCGTTACATCGCCGAGTGCAAGAAGGATATGGCCGACATGAATGTAAAACCGGCTACGACCCATCCGCTGGCGACCCAGGAGATTCCGGGCATGATCGAGATGATCGAGACCCTGATCGACAAGGAATACGCTTATGAGGTAAACGGAACCGTATACTTCCGTACCCGTAAATTCGGCCCTTACGGCAAGCTGTCCCACAAGAACCTGGACGATCTTCGGAGCGGTAACCGTTCCCTTCTGGTGTCCGGTGAAAATGAGAAGGAGGATCCCCTGGATTTTGTGCTCTGGAAGCCGAAGAAAGAGGGTGAGCCTGCCTGGGAGTCACCCTGGGGCGAAGGCCGTCCGGGCTGGCATATCGAGTGCTCCGTTATGTCCAAAAAGTATCTGGGCGAGCAGATTGATATCCATGCAGGCGGCGAAGATCTGATTTTCCCGCACCATGAAAATGAGATAGCCCAGAGCGAGGCCTGCAACGGCAAAGAGTTCGCCCACTACTGGCTGCACAACGCTTTCCTGAACATCGACAACCGTAAGATGTCCAAGTCTCTGGGAAACTTCTTTACCGTAAGAGAGATTACCGAGAAATATGACCCGCAGGTGCTCCGTTTTTTCATGCTGAGCGCACACTACAGAAGCCCGTTGAACTTCAGCGCCGATCTGATGCAGTCCTCCAAAACCAGCCTGGAGCGTATCCTGACGGCGGCTGACAATCTGAAGCATCTGATTGCCAACGCAAAGGATGACAGCATGACCGAGAGCGAGACCGCTCACTACGACGCGACAGAAGAGTATGTGAAGAAGTTTGAAGAGGCCATGGACGATGATTTCAACACCGCAGACGCCATCGCAGCCATCTTTGAACTGGTGAAATATCTGAACACCCATACAAGCGCGGAGAACAGCAAATCCTATCTGCAGAAATGCCTGGATCGCCTGAAGACCCTGTGCGATATTCTGGGATTGGTGGCAGATAAGAAGGAAGAGCTTCTGGACGCGGATATCGAGACGCTGATTGCGGAGCGCCAGCAGGCAAGAAAAGAAAAGAACTTCGCGCGGGCAGACGAAATCCGTGCCGAGCTTCTGGAGAAGGGTATCGTTCTGGAGGATACCCGCGAGGGCGTAAAATGGAAAAGAGCATAATCGATCTGATGGCAGGCATTAAGGAGACCTGGGAGCTTCCGGATGTGGACGTGCGGACCTATTCTCCGCTGGTGCTGGCCTATATTGGTGACGCGGTCTATGAGGTAGTGGTTCGTTCCCTTCTGGTGGGGCGGGGCAACGCCCAGGCTAACCGGCTTCATAAGGAGGCCAGCACCCTGGTGAACGCAGGGGCCCAGTCGGCCTCTCTTGAGCGCATCAGGGAGGAACTGACGGAAGAGGAAATGCAGGTCTTTAAGCGGGGTCGCAACGCCAATTCCGCCACCATGGCCAAGCATGCCACCATGTCCGATTACCGACGGGCTACAGGCTTTGAGGCGCTGATGGGCTATCTGTATCTGACAGGCCGCACGGAGCGTATTCTGGAGCTGGCAAAAAAGGGATTAGAAGAGGATTGAACGTATGAATTACGAAGAACTGACCATAGAGGGAAGAAATGCGGTGCTGGAGGCCTTTCGCTCCGGTAAGACCATCGATAAGCTGTTTGTTCAGGACGGCTGTCAGGACGGAAGCATCAACACCATTAAGAGAGAAGCGAGAAAGCACGATACCATCATCAATTTTGTAACAAAAGAGCGCCTGGATCAGATGTCTGCCACAGGACATCATCAGGGCGTCATTGCCCAGGCGGCAGCCTATGATTACGGCACAGTCGAGGAGATGCTGGCAAATGCCAGAGAGAAGGGCGAGGATCCCTTCCTGATTCTGCTGGACGATATTGAGGATCCCCATAATCTGGGAGCCATTATCCGTACAGCAAACCTGGCAGGTGCCCACGGCGTCATCATTCCGAAGCGTCGGGCGGCAGGCCTGACCGCGGTGGTGGCCCGGGCTTCAGCCGGAGCTATCAATTACACACCTGTGGCGAAAGTCACCAACCTGACCAACACCATTAAGGAACTGAAGGAGCAGGGGCTTTGGTTCGTCTGCGCAGATATGGGCGGCGAGACTATGTACGACCTGAATCTGACAGGCCCCATCGGCCTGGTCATTGGAAACGAGGGTGAGGGCGTCAGCCGCCTGGTGCGGGAGTCCTGCGACTTTATCGCTTCCGTTCCCATGAAAGGAAATATTGATTCCCTGAACGCTTCCGTGGCGACAGGCGTGCTGGCCTACGAAATTGTACGGCAGAGGATGAAAAAATAATTCATGACAAAGCTTGAAGAACGTTCAGACGAAGAACTGATGGAAGGGATCCGCGGCGGCGAGCAGGAATGCATGGATGTACTGATTGAACGCTACAAGGGGCAGGTGCGCAAAGAAGCCCGTACCCTGTACCTGATTGGCGGTGACAGCGACGATTTGATTCAGGAGGGCATGCTGGGACTTTTTAAGGCCATTCGGGATTACAGGCCGGAAAAAGAGGCTTCCTTCGGCTCTTTTGTGAAGCTGTGTATCTCAAGACAGCTTTATACTGCCATCCAGGCTGCGTCCCGGCAGAAGCACAGCCCTTTAAATACCTATGTGGAGCTGACAGAAGGCCTGGACGATGTGTCAGACAGTTCCCGGGGAAAAAGCCCGGAGGAGCTGCTCATCGACCAGGAATCGGCGGAGAGCCTGCAGGATCGGATTGAGGCGCTTTTAAGTCCCATGGAGTACGGAATTTTGCAGCGCTATTTGAACGGAGAGAACTATGTACAGATCGCGGAAGGCCTGGAGAGGAGCCCGAAGTCCATCGATAACGCGCTGCAGCGGATCCGAAGAAAAATTAAGAAATTTATTCTGAAATAAAAGTCCGCTTTTGAGACAGAACATGTTATACTTATCTCAGGTTACAAAAGAAAAAGGAGGGGATTTTATGGCAGGATATTTCGGAAGTATCAAACCCTATTTTCTGATAGGAATTATCGTATATATCATTTACCGGGTGCTGCTCCGGCTATTATACCGGAATGGACGGATGCGGGTGCCGGTGGCCCATGAAGTGGGCATGGCGCTGCTTGCCTGGTGGCTGCTGACCTTATTTTCCGCGTCGGTGAGCCCGGCGCTTGGTTTTTCTCTGAAGCCTGCATTTCCGGGAACGAATCTGATTCCCGTCTATGGCACAGTACGGATGGTCAGGGAGAGCGGCGTAGGAGCCCTGTTTGGGGCCTTTTTGAAATATATCCCCATCGGTTTCCTGGTGCCGTTTCTGTTCCGCAGAAGCCGTAATCCGGGCAAGGTGTTGTCCCTGTGCGGAAGCGCGGCGCTTTTTATTGAGGTATTTCAGCTTTTCATGCCGTCCATGATTGTGCGGCTGGATGATATTTTATGGGCGCTCTTTGGAGGCTTTGTGGGCTATTTCCTGTTCGGTCTTTTATGCATGAATATCACAGGCATTGAGCGGATGGCAACCGTGAAGCGTTCCCGTGGACGTCAGGTACCGGCTCCGGTGCGTCTGGAGCTGGAGCTGGTCTTTCTTCTGATGCTGCTGCCGGTGATGGTGCAGGGCACACGCCTGGAAATAGCCCGGGTGCAGGAGGTACGCGCTCAGGAGGAGCAGCAGGCGAAAGCAGCTGCGGAGGCGAAGAAAGCAGCGGAAGAGGCAGAGGCCAAGCGTCTGGCCGAGGCAGAGGCGAAAAAGCTCAAGGAGGCGGACAGCATGCCGGAGCTTTCCCTGGAAGCGGGAGCAGCTGTGCTGTTTTCCGTGGACGATGATCTGATTCTATATGAAAAGGCAGGAGCCGATCAGGAGATTCCGGCCAGCACCACGAAGCTGATGACGGCCCTGACAGTCTTGAATTACTGCGATCCGACGGAGAAGCTGACGGCAGGGGAGGAAATTACCCGTATCAGCGGCCAGGCGTCCAACGCGAGCCTGAAAGAGGGCACCACCGGAACTGTGGAGACTTTTCTGGGTGCTATGCTGATTCCTTCCGGCAATGATGCGGCTTACGCGCTGGCGACCTACACCGGACGGAAGATTCTGGGCAATGACAGCGCGTCGGTGGACGAGGCATTGCAGGCCTTTCTGGATGCGGAAAAGGATCTGGGAACAGAGCTCAATCTGGAGAATTCCAATTTTCTGACGCCGGACGGCGACCAGGCGGACGGTCAGTACAGCTGCGCCCGGGATATGGTTCGGATTGCGCGGGAATGTCTGAAAAATGATACCATTAAGAAGCTCTGCGGCGCGAAATCCTACCGCGGCCTGTTTGACAACCTGGATTTGACTTATAAGAATACCAACGAGCTGATTCAGCCATCCGGCGAGTATTATTACGAGGGAGCTATCGGGATGAAGACCGGCAGCTTCAATGATGTAAAATGCCTGGTAGCAGCGGCTGAGATTGCCGGTAAGACTTATATTGCGGTACTGATGCAGGACGGGGATCCGGGCCGGTATAAGGACGCAAAGATCTTATTTGACTATGTGGCGGGTGATTCCGGGGATACCGGAGAAGACACGCCTTCGGAAGAATAGTAGCATAAAAAGAGCGGATAGCCCGGAGGCGTGAGAATGTCCCCGGGTTATATTTTTATGTAATAGGAAATTCCGATAGAATCCCCTATTACATAAAAAACATTATCGCACTGCGGCGGAGAATCCTGCAAAGCAGGATTCTCTCTTACTGCCGGTCAAATAATGGAGAATAAAACACAGAAAAGACACAGGAATACCACATTTTCTACATAAAAACACCACAATTGCATCACAGATGTTTTTTATAATGACCTCATCAAATGAAACAAAGCAGACAAACCTGATTTGAGGAGGTCTTAAATATGGGAAACATAAAAAAGGGAAGTAAATTTGCAGCAATGGCTCTGGCATTCGGCGTGCTGGCAAGCACAGCCTTCCAGGGCAGCAATTATCTGTATAACAAAGCAAATGGTGGAACAGTGACAGCCACCGATAAAGCGGAGCTGAATATCGCAAGCGCGGTCAGCAGCAGCTCCACAGATGCTGCAGGTACCGATACGGACAGTAGCGCAAGCGTATCCGCTATCGCGGAGGCGGCTATGCCGTCCCTGGTAGCCATTACGAATAAGAGCGTCCAGGAAATGCAGAGCATGTTCGGCCAGACACAGGCTTATGAAAGCGAGAGCAGCGGCTCTGGCATCATCATCGGTAAGACCGATACGGAGCTTCTGATGGTCACCAATAACCATGTAGTCAGTGGCGCGCAGGATTTGAGCGTGGGCTTTGTGGATGAGAGTGTGGCGGAGGCTTCTGTGAAGGGAACGGACGCGGATCATGATATTGCAGTGATTGCAGTGAAGTTAAGTGATTTATCCGAGGATACCCTTTCCGCTATCAAGGTTATTGAAATCGGCAGTTCCTCCAACCTGGAGGTGGGCGAGCAGGTGGTAGCCATCGGCAATGCGCTGGGCTATGGACAGTCGGTAACGACGGGCATCGTCAGTGCCCTGAACCGAGAGGTTACCATTGATAATACCGCCAACACCCTGATTCAGACGGATGCAGCCATCAACCCGGGCAACAGCGGCGGCGCACTTCTGAATATGTCCGGCCAGTTAGTTGGAATTAACTCTGCAAAGTATTCCGATACATCGGTAGAGGGTATGGGTTACGCCATTCCGGTGGACGACGTGGTGGATATCATTGAGAACCTGATGAACCGTCAGGTGAGAACCGAGAAGGCGGCTGAAGGAGAGAGGGGCTTCCTTGGCATCAGCGGCCAGGATGTGACCAGCGAGGTGTCACAGGCTTATGATATGCCGAAGGGCGTCTATATCACATCGGTGGAGACAGGCAGTGCTGCAGAGCAGGTCGGTCTGCAGAAGGGCGATATCATCACCAAATTCGACGGAACCAGCGTATCTGCTCTGGCTGATCTGAAAGAGCAGCTTGCTTACTATAAGACTGGGGAGCAGGTGGAAATTACCTATAGCACCCGGGAGAATGGGCAGTATGCTGAGAAAACTGCGACAGTGACGCTGGGACAGAATCAGAAATAAATAGACGGACGAAAAACGGCTCCACAGCCGTACAGAAATTTTCCACGCTCGGGGACAGATAGCCCCTCCTTAGGAAAGTTTCTGTACGGCTGTGGAGCCGTTTTTCTGTACATCGAGTACGTGTAGAGTGCATATCGAATGTGTATTAAATGCGTATCGAATACGCATAGAGTTAGAACTATGGCTTAGAGCTGTTCGCGTTCCAGGTACTTCATGTAGCTGGCGACCATCAGGGCGATTTTGAAGGTCAGGGCGTCTTCGAAGACGCGGATATCCAGGCCGGTGGTTTTCTGGAGTTTTTCGAGACGGTATACCAGGGTGTTGCGATGGACGAAAAGCTGGCGGGCGGTCTCGGAGACGTTCAGGTTGTTTTCAAAAAATTTTTCGATGGTGGACAGGGTTTCTTCATCGAAGGTGTCCGGTGTATTCTCATGGAATACTTCCTGCATGAACATTTCGCACAGGGGCTGGGGAAGCTGATAGATCAGGCGGCCGATGCCCAGGGTGTGGTAGGCGTTTACCGTGGCTTCCGGGTAGAAAATTTTACCCACCTCCAGAGCCATTTTCGCTTCTTTGTAGGATTTGGACAGGTCGCGGATCTGACTGACCATGGTTCCGTAGGCGACGCGGATGCGGGAACTGTCTTCATCGGTATTCAGCATACCGGCCAGCATTACGGCTATTTCATCCAGTGTGTCATAAGTGTCCTCTTCGCCGACGGATTTTACAACAACGATATTTTTCTGATCTACGGCAGTTATAATATCCTGGGACTTGGGTGCGAAGACGCTTCGCACAGCTTCCAGTGCCATGACGTCCTTTTCGTCGCGGGTCTCGATCAGATAAACTACACGCATGGCTTCGGTCTGGATGTGCAGCTTTTTGGCCTGGCTGTAGATATCTACCAGCAATAGGTTGTCCAGCAGCAGGTTCTGGATAAAGTTATTGCGATCGTAGCGTTCCTTATAGGCTACAATCAGGTTCTGAAGCTCACTGACTGCCACTTTGCCTATCATGTATGCGTCGTCGCCGCTGCCTTTTGCAAGCAGGATGTACGCGAGAATGCCTTCATCATATACTTTAAAGAAATGACATCCCTGAAGATTCTGCCCTTCTGCCGGAGACTGAGCGAAGCTCCGGGTCATTTCCAGGGTTATGCCTGATGCGTCGAAGGTGGATGCAACCTGGCTTCCGTCTGTCTCCAGTATGCAGAGATCAATTCTTGTTATACCGCGCAGCTCTTCCAGACTTGACTGTATCACCTGATGGGAAATCATATTAATACACCTCCATGGTTTCATTGGTTCGATTATAACATGCCTCTTTGATATCTGGAAAGATCTTTTTCGTCAAAATGACCAAAAACTGCCCGGAAAATAGCTAAATAAAATTTTTTGAAAAAATTTCATTTTAACGCTTGACATTACCTGAAAGTGATGGTACTATAATCTAGCGCGTTGCGCAAGACATTAAAAACGCTGCTGTGGCTCAGTCGGTAGAGCGTCGCATTGGTAGTGCGGAGGTCACGGGTCCGATTCCCGTCAGCAGCTTGTCGAAAAATTGCGGAAAACCTTTAAGATGAAGGTTTTCCGTTTTTTTGTTTTTGAAAAGCGGTACGGTTTGGTACGCGACGGACGAAAAAAGAGAACTCCGGAATCACCAATGCGATTGGAAGTTCTCTTTTGTTTTCTGCTTTTATCAGGTCGTTTCTTTTTTCTTTTTGTCATGCTTCGGATCCGGCTTCGGCAACTGATCTACCAGCCGTTCGATCACGGCCTTTTTCATATAGACGTCGAAGCTCAGCAGACAGATGAAGGAGAAGAGCTGCAGGAACTGCTTATCCTCGTCGGACGCGTCGGGAAAGGTCTGCTCGGAAACCTGATATTTCTGAACCAGATCCTTTTTGAGATCCTCAAGCTGTTCTTTTTCCAGGCAGAAGACCTCGTCATAGATGCGGTCCAGCTGAAACGCATGGTCTGTATGGAAGTACTTGTCCGTCAGCGGCGTCAGCAGGTTCTGAATATCACTGATAGAGAGAATATTTTTAAAATAATAGATAAAAATCAGGAGCAGCATGTGCTCTTTGGAATATTTCTTCTTCTCGGGCGGGGGAAGCAGACGGTTCTTGGCGTAGTTGTTAATCATGGTCTTCGTCAGAATCTTGTCATCTTCATACCGTTTGGAGCTCTTTAACTGGCTGTCCATAAAGGTCGTCACCTGATCCATGTAAAGATCGATGCCCGGGATGTCTTCCGGATGGATATAGTCGATCCGATCCAGACTTTCCAGAATGCTCTCCAGGAGATTTTGACTGTCTATTGTCATAGGTATCACCTCGGAACCTATTATATAGTATTCAAAACTATATGACAAGAGGTAAATATTTAAAGTTTTTTTAAGATGCAGAAAAGGAATGACAGGAGACGAAAATTGTAATATAATAGAAACCACTAAGAGGCAGACAAACTTTCAGTTTCTGCAGAAGGAGGATAAAATGGCTAACATTTTAAAAAGATTTGGGGACATCATGTCAGCGAACATCAATGCGCTGCTGGACAAGGCAGAGGATCCGGAGAAAATGATCGATCAGTATCTGCGTGAGGTTGAAAGTGATCTGGGAAAAGTGAAAGCTGAGACAGCGGCTGTGATGGCGGCTGAGACCAAGGCCAAGAGAGAACTGGACGAGTGCGGCGCAGAAGTGGAGAAGATGCAGAAGTACGCGGAGAAAGCCATTCTGGCAGGCAATGAGGGCGACGCGCGCCAGTTCCTGGAGAAAAAAGCGGATCTGACGAAGAAGCAGGAGAGCCTTCAGAAGTCCTATGAGGCAGCGGCAGCCAACGCGGTTCAGATGAAGGAGATGCATGATAAGCTGGTGAAGGATATGGAGACCCTGGAGTCCAAGCGCGACGCGATTAAGACCAAGGTGGCAGTAGCGAAGACCCAGGAGAAGCTGAACAAGATCGGTTCCAGCGTAGCGGGCGCAGGCGACGCCATCGCAGCATTTGAGAAGATGGAAGCCAAGGCGGACAAGATGCTGGATGAGGCCAACGCCATGTCTGAGCTCAATAAGAAAGAGGGAAGCATCGACGATCTGACCAAGAAATATGACAGCACAGCATCCGATGTGGATGACGAGCTGGCAGCGCTGAAGGCAAAGATGGGATTATAAGCTGGGAACATCGATGGATAACAAAATTTACTACTGTGAAAACTGTGGCGGCGTTATGGAATTTGACGCCGCCTCTCAGAGTCTCAAATGCCCCAACTGCGGCACAGAGACAAAGATAAAAAATGATAAGAAAAAGATTGTAGAGCACAGTCTTACCCGTCACGCCATGCAGACTATCACAGCGTCGGAGAAAAAGAGCCAGACCATGATCTGTAAGGGCTGCGGCGCGAAAATTGAGGTGGCGGCCAACAGTACGGCTACCAGCTGTCCCTATTGCGGTTCCAAGTATGTGTTGGCCGACAAGCAGGAGGACGCCATCATTCCCGACGGTGTACTGCCCTTCCAGATAGACCGAAACCGGGTGGGCGAGCTGTTCCGAAAATGGCTGAAGGGCCGCTGGATGGCTCCGGGCGAGCTGAAGCACCTGTATCAACAGGAGAAGCTTCAGGGCATCTATCTGCCCTACTGGACCTTTGATGCGAAGGCAGACGCCCGCTATACGGCTCAGGGCGGGCGCAGACGTACCGTGACACGGAAGGGGCCGGATGGCAAGACCGTGCAGGAGACGGTAGTGGACTGGTATCCCACTTCCGGCAGTATCCGGCACTTTTTTGACGACGTACTGATTCCGGCGTCAAAGAGCCTGAAAAGAAATCTGTTGGACCGGGTCGGAAGCTTCGGTCTGACGCAGGTGGCCTCGTATTCCCCGGAGTATTTCTCGGGTTACAACGCGGAGGTCTATACCGTGGATCTGGATGACGCCCACAGCGACGCCAGACAGTACATGGAGTTTAATCTGGAAGAAATGGCCCGGCAGGATGTGCTGCGCCGTTACGATGAAGTGCGGGGCGTGAGCGTGCGCGCCAGCTACAGCGACGAGACCTACAAGCATGTGATGCTTCCGGTTTACGCTACGGCATATACCTATAAGGGTAAGAAATATCACGTTCTGATCAACGGTCAGAGCGGCAGGGTAGAGGGCGATTATCCGAAGAGCCCGGCGAAAATCATAGCGATTATTCTGGGTATTCTGGCGGTGATATTCCTGATTTACCTGTTCAGCACCGGTAGTGACGACAGCTATTACGGCATGCGCGCAGTTCCGACTGAGAGCGTGCTTCTGACGGCGGACAGCCAGGCAGAGGGGCCGATAACCCTGCAGGAAGAAAATGAGGAGGCAGTGACATGGGATTATTTAGCGGACAGTTTGCCAATGTAGTAGAATGGCAGGAATTCCGGGATGATATGCTCTTCTGGAAATGGAGCAACAAGGAGATTAAGAAAGGAAGCCGGCTGATTATCCGTCCGGGCCAGGACGCGATTTTCCTCTACAACGGCAAGGTAGAGGGTATCTTCCGGGATGAGGGAAGCTACGACATTGAATCGGCGATCATTCCGTTCCTGTCTACCTTAAAGGGATTCAAGTTCGGTTTTAACAGCGGCCTGCGGGCGGAAGTGCTGTTTATCAATACCAAAGAGGTGCTGGTAAAATGGGGAACCAAGAGTCCGGTACTGATTCCGACACCGGGACTTCCGGGCGGTATGCCCATCCGGGCTTTCGGTACTTTCGCGTGCAAGGTATCCGATTACGACGCTCTGATTGAAAAGGTGGCGGGCATCAAGCAGCAGTATTCTGTGGAGAATGTGCGGGAGCGCATCATCGGTATGCTGGATCAGCTTCTGATGAAATGGATTTCAAAGGAAGGCAAAGATATGTTCAATCTTCAGGCCAACGCGGACGCCATTGGCCGCGGTATCCGGGAGGATTTGGACATGGAGATGAGTAAGATTGGTATCAGCATTGCCAGCTTCGCGATTTCCAGCTTCAACTATCCGGAGGAAGTCCAGAAGATGGCTGAGAAGGCGGCGGCCCAGAGCATGATTGGTGATGTGGGACGCTTCCAGCAGGTAGCCATGGGCGAGGCGATGGCTAAAGGTCAGGGCGGCGGAACCGCTTCCGATATGGCCGGTATGGCCATGGGAATGGCCATGGGCCAGCAGATGGCGTCTCAGATGGCACAGGCCATGAACGGCGGCGCACAGCAGACCGCGGTTCCGAATCAGGGCGCGGCAGCAGGCGGCACAGCTCCGAATTTCTGTCCCAACTGTGGTACGAAGACCAATGGAGCGAATTTCTGCCCCAATTGTGGACAGAAGCTGGTATAAAAGGGCGGAATGTAACGAGACAGGGAGATAAAGAGAGTTATGAGTAGTTATGATCTTTTGAACCCGGAACAAAAAGAAGCGGTGCTTCATACCGAAGGACCGCTTCTGATTTTGGCGGGAGCCGGTTCCGGCAAGACCCGTGTGCTGACGCACAGGGTGGCATATCTGATAGAGCAGGGTGTTGCGCCCTGGAATATTCTGGCTATTACCTTTACCAATAAGGCGGCAGGGGAGATGCGGGAACGCGTAGACAAGCTGGTGGGCCTTGGCAGCGACAGTATCTGGGTCAGTACCTTCCATTCCACCTGTGTGCGGATTCTGCGGCGCTATATCGATCGGCTAGGCTATGACACCTCATTTTCCATCTACGATACAGATGACCAGAAGTCGGTGATGAAGGAGGTCTGCAAAAAGCTGCAGATCGACACGAAGATCTATAAAGAAAGGATGCTTCTCGGCGCTATTTCCCATGCAAAGGATGAGCTGATGAATCCGGTGCAGATGCAGCTGGATGCGGGCAGCGACTGGAATCAGCAGAAGATCGCCGGGGTCTATGCGGAATACCAGGCTCAGCTTCATAAGAATAACGCGCTGGATTTCGACGATCTGATTATGAAGACTGTGGAGCTGTTCCAGAACTGTCCGGATGTGCTGGATTTTTATCAGGAGCGGTTCCGCTATATCATGGTGGACGAGTATCAGGATACCAATACAGCCCAGTTTAAGCTGGTAAGCCTGTTGGCAGCAAAGTATCGGAATCTCTGTGTGGTGGGTGACGACGATCAGTCTATTTACCGGTTTCGTGGCGCGAATATCATGAATATCCTGAACTTTGAGCAGGTATTTCCGGACGCGAAGGTCATCAAGCTGGAGCAGAACTACCGTTCCACCAGCAATATTCTGAACGCGGCCAACGAGGTCATTCACCATAACCAGGGTCGGAAGGACAAGCGGCTGTGGACGGATAATGACGCAGGTGTGCCGGTGCGCTTCCGGCAGTTCCAGAATGCTTTTGAGGAGGCGGAGCATGTCATTGGCAATATTACCAGCCATATCCAGAAGGAGGAGGCAGAGTATAAAGATCATGCGATCCTCTACCGCACCAATGCTCAGTCCCGCCTCTTTGAGGAAAAGCTGATTTATGCAAATATCCCCTATAAGATCATCGGCGGCGTCAATTTCTATGCCCGCAAGGAGATCAAGGATCTGCTGGCTTACTTAAAGACCGTGGACAATGGCCGTGACGAGGTGGCCGTGCGCCGCATCATCAACGTGCCCAAACGGGGCATCGGCGCGACAACTTTAAGCCGTGTGGGTGAATATGCCGTGGCCAACGATATGGGCTTTTATGAGGCCCTTCTGAACGCGGAGCAGATTCCGGGCATTGGCCGTGGCGCGTCCAAGGTGCTGCCTTTTACAGTGCTGATTCAGACCCTCAGGGCCAAGCAGGAGCATGCGAAGGTCAGTGAGCTTCTGGAGACTATTCTGGAGGAGACCGGTTACCGCAGAGAGCTGATCCTGGAGGGCACCGATGAGTCGGAGGCCCGTCTGGAGAATATCGACGAGCTCATGAGCAAGGTCAAGGATTATGATGAAAATGCGGAGAATCCGTCCCTCAGCGGCTTCCTGGAGGAAGTGGCTCTGGTGGCTGATATCGATAACCTGGAGGAGGAGAGCAATCATGTGGTGCTGATGACGCTTCACAGCGCCAAGGGTCTGGAGTTTCCCTACGTCTATATGGTCGGCATGGAGGAGGGACTGTTTCCCAGTTACATGTCCATTGTGGCCGATAATCCCCAGGAGGAGATAGAAGAGGAGCGTCGTCTCTGCTATGTGGGTATCACCCGCGCCAAGAAGGAACTGACCATGACGGCAGCCAGACAGCGTATGCTGCGGGGGGAAGTCCAGTACAATATGATTTCCCGCTTCGTCAAGGAGATTCCGGACGAGTATCTGGAAAATAAGACCGAAAGCCCGGGACAGAGGGCAAAAGAGGCTAAGGAGCAGCGCATCAACCAGCGCAGACAGGCTATGCTGGAGGCCAGAAAAAGTCTTCGGACCAAGCCCATTCAGTCCAAAATGGTAGCGGCTACCAAGGCGTCCCATCTGGACTACAGCGTGGGAGACCGGGTGAAGCATATCCGTTTCGGCGAGGGTACGGTGCTTGAGATTATCGAAGGCGCCAAGGACTATGAGGTGCGCGTGAACTTCGATGTGGCGGGTGTGAAGAAGCTGTTCGCCTCCTTTGCAAAGCTTCAGAAGGTGTATTGACCGGAATCGCATTTTTTTGACGGAACCCATAGTATTTTAAAAGGGAATATGATATAATATCTAAAACAAGCGGCAGTCTGCGGAAAGGATGTAGGAACGATGAATAATAAGATGGAAGATTTTCTGACAGCAACCAAATTAAATGAACTGATTCACAAGAAAGAAATCGAGGAGAAGAACAAGAACACGGTTCTCTGGATTCTGGCAGTGATCGGAGCGGTAGCGGCAGTGGCAGGAATCGCCTATGCAGTATATCGTTTCTTTGCACCGTCCTACCTGGATGAGTTCGAAGATGACTTCGATGACGATGAGTTTGACGATGATTTCTTCGATGACGAGGAAGAATAAGAAAAAGAAACAGAAGTGAGCGAAGAGTGTCTCAGGACGGAACAGATGTTTTGAGACACTCTTTTTCGGTTCTCTGTTTTGGATTTTGTGACAGAAAGAGGAAGTTTATGAAAAAAGGTGAAATTTACGAGGGAATCGTCGAAAAGACGGAGTTTCCGAATAAAGGAATTGTGACAGTGGAAGATCGCCGCGTGGCGGTGAAGAACACATTGCCGGGAGAGAAAGTGCAGTTTCGGCTTAAAAAGGTGCGGAAAGGTGTGGGCGAAGGGCAGCTTCTTCAGATTCTGGAGCCTGCGGCCAATGAGATTACGCCTGTCTGTCCCCATTCTGCAAACTGCGGCGGATGTACCTGGCAGAATTTGTCCTACGAAGATCAGAGGCTCTTAAAAGAAGGGCAGCTTAAGGAACTTCTGGACGGCGCGATTACAGCCCCCTATGTATTTGAAGGCGTGAAGGGCAGCCCGAGACAGCTGGAGTACCGCAATAAGATGGAGTTCTCCTTCGGCGATGAGGAAAAGGACGGCCCGTTGGCCCTCGGTATGCACAAAAGAGGCAGCTTCTACGATATCGTGACAGCGGATCAGTGTCAGATCGTGGACGGGGATTTCCGGAAGATTCTCTGCTGTGTGCTGGAGCATTTTGAAAAGAAGGGGCTGCCCTTTTACCACAGACTGCGTCATACCGGGTATCTCCGTCATCTGCTGGT